>JALHTV010000195.1 GCA_022866005.1 Phycisphaerae bacterium | reverse complement strand
GGATAACATGTCCATAAAGAGGGGAGAGGAAAACTTCTATAATGTTGATTTTAAAGCTAATGGCTGTTAAAAGATGACCGATTTCATGAAAAAAAATAAGAAGATATCCAATGATAATCCCAATAATTACGTATATATAGAGTAGGACACTGGCAAAACCGGGACAATTCTGCCCCGGCCCATGTTATGCCCGCGAAAGTGGGCCGACCTTGCCAAGAGGATCCTTATGGGCACGAGAAGCTTGACAGCAAAAGTTAACCCGGCAGTTCTGAGATGGGCCCGTGAGAGCGCCGGCGTAACTTTGGCGGAGGTTGGGAAAAGGCTTCACATCAGCATCGACACCGTGGCGGCGTGGGAAAGAGGCGAAAGGCAACCCACGGTTGCTGCGTTGGAGGAGCTGGCGAGGGCCTTCAAGCGCCCCCTTGCTGCCTTTTTCCTTCCCCGACCCCCTGAAGAGCCCCGCATTCCGAGGGACTTTCGGATGCTCCCAGGAGCGAAGCCGCCTGCGCTTTCCAAGAGTACACGGTTTGCCATCCGGAAGGCACAGAGGCTCCAGCGTGTCGCCCGCAACCTGTTCTCAGAACTCGATCTCCCATGTTCAGTCTTGGTCGGGAGGGCAACTGCGCGCAGCAACGCAGAGAAGATTACCCCTGCTGAGAGGGCAAAGCTCGGTGTTGATTTGGAAAGACAGTTCGCATGGGTCAGCGCTTATCAAGCCCTTCGCGCATGGCGCAGTGCAGTCGAGAGTTTGAACGTTGTCGTGTTTCAGCTTTCTATGCCCTTGCGCGAAACTCGCGGGTTTTCCCTGACGGAAGCGGACCCACCCGCGATTGTGATCAACGCCACAGACGCGATTAACGCGCGAATCTTCACTCTGTTCCATGAGTATGCGCACATAGTGCTGCACACGGGTGGGCTTTGTCTCGTTGAGGAGAGCATGGACCTGCCTGACTCCCCTGTTGAGACTTTCTGCAATCGCTTCGCAGGGGCATTACTGGTCCCCGCAGACGCTCTGCAAGCGCGTCTCGCGATTCGGAAAGTCTCGTACCCTGGAGACATCGACGATCAGCATCTTCGCGCCATCGCCAAGGATTTCAAAGTAAGCAAGGAGGTGATTTGGCGGCGCATGTTTTTGCTAGAGCTTATTGCGGGATCTACCTTCAGGGCGCGCCTCTCCCGCTGGGAATCAGAGCCAAAGCCCGCCACCAAGCCTTGGAAGCGGCGTCTGGCCCCGGCGCAGCGGTCTGTGCACGAGAGTGGGGTTCGTCTCACCACGCTTGTCGTTGAAGCAAGAGAGCGGGATCTGATCAGTTACAGAGATGCCTCAGACTACCTGTCTCTCGCACCAGGGGATTTGCGGAAAGTGGAGGGTCTGATAGGGCCCGCAAAGCGCTGATGAACCAACCAGTCATCGTATACTGCATCGACGCCAGCGCGCTTATTGAACTTGCGCAGACATATCCGAGGAGCAACATCCCCGGTATCTGGGACGAACTTGCACTTCTGGTCCGAGAGGGACGCCTTATTGCACCGCGGGAAGTCGAAAAGGAGGTTCACAAAGACTACGAATTGGCCCCCTGGGTCAAGCAGCACCGCGCGATGTTCGTCAAACTTACCGCGAAGCAGATCGAGCTCGTTAACGAGATCGAGCGCGATTCCCCCGGACTCATCGATGAAGAAAAGGAAACTCCCGATGCTGACCCATTCGTCATAGCCTTAGCAATAGCAAGGAACAGAGAACCCAGCACTCCACTGTTTCCCCAGACACATATCGTGCTTACGTGTGAAAAGCCCACGAAGGGTCAGAAACCTAAGATTCCTGATGTGTGTGCAAAGTGGGGGGTGCCGTGCATATCTGGCGGGGGGCGCGCTTTGACCGAATTGATCAAGAGGGAGGGATGGACACTGAGCAGTTCACGGACGAACAGCAACCTCTGAAAACACAAAGCAAAATGACCGTTTCCTCGTCCGTGTTCCCACCCGCTAGGCCAATCCGGCGGACTTGATGATATCCGGCACGAGGTGGTCCCAGCCGAGGGTCATCAGGTGGGCGCCCTGGCAGAGCGGCTTCATCGCGCGGACCAGCTCGCCGGCGATCTCCACAGTGACTTTCTCGCGGTCGTCCTTGGAGCAGTCCGTCAGCCGCTTAATCAGCCCATCGGGCACGGACACGCCCGGCACGGAGCTGTTCATGTACTTGGCCATGCCCGCGGACTTGAGGATCACGATCCCCACCAGCACCGGCACCTTGAGGTGCTCGATGCGCTTCATGAAGCTCTCGAACGCCGCGGGGTCGTACACGGCCTGGGTCTGGATGAACTGCGCGCCGGCGGCGACCTTCTTCTCCAGCTTGATGACCTGCATCTCCACGTCCTCGGCGCAGGGCGTGACGCAGCAGCCGGCGAAGAACTTGGGCACGCCCTCCAGCGCGTTGGGCTTGCCCTCGGCGTCGGTGCCCATGTCGTGGCCGCCCTCCAGCGCGGTGATGGCCTGGAGCAGCCCGACCGAGTCCAGGTCGAAGACGCACTTGGCCTCTTTGTGATCGCCCAGGGCCACGTGGTCGCCCGTCAACGCCAAGACGTTGCGGATGCCCAGCACGTAGGCGCTCAGCAGGTCGCTCTGGAGCGCTAAGCGGTTGCGGTCGCGGCAGACCATCTGGAAGACCGGCTCGATGCCACGCTGCACGAGCAGACTGCTGACCACCAGCGACCCCAGGCGCATCACGGCCGTCTGGAGGTCGGTGACGTTAACGGCCACGACCGTGCCCTTGAGGTACTTCTCGGCCTCCTCGAGGCAGTGCTCGACGTGGGTGCCCTTGGGCGGGCCGACCTCGCCGGTGACGACGAAGCGCCCCGCCTCCAGCGCCGCCTGAAGCTTGCTGACCGGTTCGGCCATCAGCGGTCCTCCGGAGAGGTGAGTTCCTTGTGCACGAGCCGCCGCGCCCCGGAGCTTCGGTCCTTGGCCCAGTCGCGGGGTTCTTGGACCGGCAGCGCCCGCAGCTCCTCCAGGCGTCCGGCGGCCTTCATCCGCTCATAGATGAGATGCCAGCCGCAATCCATCTCGGCCGTCACCTCGCACTTGCCATCTTTCGTGGTCCCGCCGCAGGGCCCGTTGACCAGGTTCTTGGAGCAGCGGGCGATGGGGCACACCCCACCGGTCAGCGCCAACACGCAGTCACCGCAGCCGTGGCAATACTCCCCCCAGACGCCATCGGCGGTGCTGGCACCGTAGAAGGTCGTGTTCAGCCCCGGCAGCACGCGGGAAGCGGGGAATAGCTCGCTCATGAAGCCCACGCCCACCCCGCAGGCGATGGACAGCACGGCGTCATAGTCCTTGGGGTCGTGCGTGAGCTGGCTGGTGAACTCGCGGTCGCACTGGCGCTCCATGCAGTCCACGTCGACGGTCAGCTCCTTGCCCACGGCCCGGGCGGCGAGGCGCAATTGGCTGGCCAGTTCCTGGGCCTGTTTCTCCCCGCCCGACAGGCACACGGTCACGCAACTGCCGCAGGCGACGATCAGCACGCGCTGGCGGCCCTCGAGGCCGGCCATGATCTCTTTGATGAGCTTCTTCTTGGCGACGATCATCGTGGCTCTCCCAGAGGCGGCTATCTTGTTTACTTGGCCTTGCCCTTGCCGGCGAGCTTCGCTGCGGCCTCCGCCAGCGTCTCGCGAATGGCTGACGGGGTGAATCGCGTCAGTTCGAACATCTGGAGCCGGTCGCTCTTGATCCCGACGGCCTTGAGCATCGTGCGGGCCTGGGCCACTCTCTTGCGCAGGCGCAGGGTGGCTGTGGGGTACCGCTCGGCGGCGTCTTGGCAGGTCACCAGGAACACCGCCTCGGCCCCGTCCTCAAAGGCCCGCAGCAAGTCGCCGGTCGCCACCGCGCCCATGCTGGGCAGGGGGATCTGGGTGACGCCCTTGACCGGCTCGCCGCGTCCCAGCCAGTCGTCTTCGCTGGCGTAGTGCCCGCAGACAAACGCAAGCGTCCTGCCGCCGTTGCCCTTGGCCAGGGCGGCGGTGGTGAGTTGCGTGACCCACCCCGGCTGGCGCCCACGGGGGACGATGGCGTTGGCCGGGCACTCGGCGATGCAGATGCCGCAGGCCTGGCACAGGGCCGGGTCGATGCGGGCGACGTCCGTGACCGCGGGGATGTCGAACGGGCAGACGCGCAGGCACGTCAGGCAGGTGGCGCACTTGTCGGTGAGCACCTCGGCGCCCGACCCGCAGCTCATGCACCGCCGCGCCTCGCGCAGGGCCGATGAGACGCCATAGGTGTGGTCCACCTCCGCAAAACCCTTCTTGCGGAGTTCGGGCAATTCGGTGGGCACGGGCTCGCGGCAGACCTTGCGGACCTTCTGGCCGGTCTGGTCGGCGATGGTGCCAATGTACGGCGGCAGCGAGTCGTCCAGCACGATCGGCCGGCCGGACAGGAACATGTCCATCGCGAACGCTGCCCGCCGGCCGCTGGCGCAGGCCTCGACGACCGAACCGGGCGGGGTGACGATCTCCCCGGCGGCAAACACGGCCGGGACGCTGGTCTGGCAGGTGGCCGGGTTGACCGTCAACCGCCCAGCGGCGTCGCGCTGCACGCGGCTGCCAGCCAGGAACTCGTAGTCCGCCGCCTGGCCGATCGCGACCAGGACCGTATCGCACTCGACTTCGATCAGGTCGCTGTCGTCGTATTGCGGGTCGAAGCGCTTGTTCTCATCGAACACGCGCGTCACCCGCCGCGCCGTGATGCCCGTGATCCGTGCCCCGGTCCGCCGCACCTCCACCGGCCCGCGGCGGTGGATAAAGGCGATGCCTTCCTCCAGGGCCTCGGCCTGCTCCCAGGTGAAGGCGGGCATCTCCTCGCGGGTTTCCAGGCACATCATCCGCACGCGCCGCGCCCCCAGGCGCGCCGCCGTGCGGGCGGCGTCCACGGCCACGTTGCCCCCACCGATCACCAGCACGTCCCGCCCCAGCTTCGCCGCCCGGTCGAAGGCCGCCGCGGTGAGGAACTCCAGCGCCCCGTGCACGCCGGGTCCGTCGCCGCCGGGCATGGGGAGCGCCCGGCTACGCGACAGCCCCACCGCGATGAGCACGGCCGAGAAATTCTCCGAGAGGAGCTGGTCGATGGTCTTGTCCTTGCCGATTGTGGTGCCGGTGGCGAGCTTCACGCCGTGGGCACAGATCCAGTCCACGTCCATCTGCACCACGTCGCGCGGCAGGCGGTAGATGGGGATGGCCGTGGCGGGGATGCCGCCGCCCCGGGGGTGCTTCTCCAAGACGGTCGGCCGGTAGCCTCGCCGCGCCAGCTCCAGCGCCGCAGCCAGGCCCGAGGGCCCTCCACCGATGATCGCCACCGCCTGGCGGTCCTGGGCGGCGGGCTTGTGGACCGTCGGCCCCTTGCCGCCGGCCCGCTCAGCCACGTAGCGCTTCAGCTCGCGGATGGCGATGGCCGAGTCCACGTCCTTGCGTCGGCAGTTGGCCTCGCAGGGATGGTGGCAGACCCGGCCGCACACCGAGGCAAAGGCCAGGTGGCGGCGAATGACGTCGATCGACTCGATGAATCGCCCCTGCGCGAGACACTCCAGGTACAACCGGATGTCGGCATGCACGGGGCAGTTATAGCGGCAGGGCGCCCACAGGCGATCCATCAGCTCGGTCGTGGCCGAGAGCTGGGCCACATCCTTGGAAGTCAAACCACCTTCTGCCATCAACACCTCCGCAGACTGCCGGACTCTCAGGGGCCCTGTCGGAAGCCCTCGGCCGAGGCACATTTCTGCCGTCGGGCGGCGGCGAGAACGACTGGCCGCTCAACAGCGCATTCTAACGAGTCACCCGCGGGTGAATCAACGCGGCCCTGGGGCGACGCGCGCCGCGTCAATAGGCCGACAGGATCGTGGCGCCGGGGTAATAGAACCCCAGGATTTCCTCGGCCGTCCAGCCTTGGTCGGCCTTGGCCTGCGCCCCCCACTGACACAACCCCACCCCGTGCCCAAAGCCGCGACCGTCGGTGAACTCGACCGCCCCGCCGGCGTCCACGATCCGACAGTTCATCGAGTTCAGCTGTCGCGATCCGCCGGCTCCCCCGCGGAGCAGGGCCAGTCGCAGGTCCTCGGCCCGCAGGCGGACGCTTCGGCCGTTGGCGCCCACCAGGTCCAGCCACACGGGCCGGTCATAGGCGGTGACGGCGACAGTCTTGATCGAGGCCAAGCTGCCCAGGCTGGTGACGGCCGGGTAGGCCGCCGCTGCGGCGCGGTAAATGTCGTTCTTGGCCACGCGGACCGGCCCCCAGCGATAGCGAGGGCAGTAGCGGCAGTCCGTGCACGCCTGCCCCCCTTCCAGCGGGGCGATGCCGGGAGCATCGCGGATGACCGAGGCCGCATTGACCGTCCCACCGCAGCAGGCGGAGTACTGGGCCATGAAGATCCGCTCTTGCCCGGATAGCCCGAAGGTCAGCACCTGCCCGTGGGTGGCCTGCACGGCCTGCCAGGCCTTTTCCGTCTCGGCCGAGGCCCCACCGTACACCTGCGAGGCCTGGTCGTCCCCCACGTCGAAGTCCCGCCCGACACCGGTGGTCTTGATGTGGTACAGGGCGAACGTGCGGGCGGCGATGGCCAGAGCCCGGTAGGTCGTCGGAGACCAGTAGGGGTACAGCTCCTTGGCCAGCACGCCGGCCAGGTAGCTCTCCAGATCGAGGTGGTTGACGAGGATGAACTGGTCGCCTTCAGCCAGCAAGTGCAATCGGCCGCGGTAGAACGTCCGGCCTGCCCGGAGCATCCCGTCGAGGGGTTCCAGCATCGCCTGGCGTCCCTCGACCTCCAGGGAGTTGAACAGCCAATGCTCGCCGCGGCGGCGGACCGTGGTGTCGGGCATGGCGGCGGCGGACTCACTAACCACCCGGCCGTCGGCCCACAGGCGGTAGCCGGAGCTGCTGGTCAGCGTCGCGATGGAGATGGGCTGGCTGGTCAGGCGGACGCGGATGGTGGGGACGCCCGACATCCGCAGCGGGTGCTGGCTGACGAGGCGCTGGCGGGCGCAACTGGCAACCAGGCTGGCGACGAGCATCGTCCCAGCCGCCAGCACCGCGATCGGGGCCGCGGCCTGCGGGCCCGTGGCCCGCGATCGCCTCAGGCGGGCTGTGGTGGGTCGCGGGAACATGCCGTGCGGCGCTCAGTTCGCTTCGCGCAGACGCAGGCCGTATTCACCGAGGCGCTGGCGGACCTCGTTCAGGCTAGTCTGTCCGAAGTTCTTGCAGGCCAGCAGGTCCGCCTCGGTCTTGGTCACGAGCTGACCCAGGGTGGTCACCCTCAGGCTCTCCAGCGCCTTGCGGGCCCGCACGGAGAACTCGACCTGCTCCACGGGCATCGCCAGGACGCCCTCGCTGGCGGCCTTGGCGGCGGGGATGTCCATCCGGGTCGGATGCAGCTCACCTTCCTCCATCCCCTGGCCCAGGCGAAGCGCCTTGGCCGTCAGCATGTCCTTGATCTCCTTCAGCGAGGTCTCACCGAAGTTCTTGTAGGCCAGCAGCTCCCCCTCGGTGGTGCGGACCAGGTCGCCCAGCGTATTGATGTTCATCTTCTTGAGGCAGTTGCGGGCGCGGACCGACAGCTCGAAGTCACTGACGGGGATGTCCAGCACGGCGTTGCGCCGGGCAATGCGCTTGGCCTGCTCCTCGTCGTAGTACATCGTCCGCGAGGCCTGGGCGTCCTTGAGGAACAGCCGCGCCCGGCCGTGGTCCGGATGAACCGCCAGCAGCCGCTTGAGGCACGTGGCGGCCTTGTCGTACTGGCCGACGTCTTCGTAGATCACGGCCAGGTTCAGCAGGGCGTGGGCGTACACGGGCGGGCGGGAGGCGCAGTCCCTGTAGAGTTTGACGGCCTGCTCTTCGTCGCCGTGAAGGTCGCAGTAGTAGGCCATGCGGAACATGGCCGGGACGAAGTGGGGATCGGCAGCCAGCGCGGCGCCATACGCCTCCCCCGCCCGCTGGCCGAAGCCAGTTAGCTCCTCCACCAGGCCACGAACGTAGAGGAACTTGGCCGTGGTGCCCGCCTTGGATTCCAGCTTCCGCAGCAGCTTCTCGGCCTGCTCCCCTTGGCCGGCCAGGGCCTGAACCTCCGCCAGCTCCAGGTCGATCTGGACCTCATCGAACCCCCGGGCCTTGGCCCGGTCCATCTCCTCGGCGGCCTTGTCGAACGTCAGCAAGTGCTTGTAGCACAGGGCCTGGAAGTAGCGACGTTCCTTGTTGTCGGTGGCCTCGGCGAAGGCCTCCATCGCCTTCGTGAAGCGGCCCAGCAGGAAGCGGATGATGCCCACCTTCACGGCCAGGCTGCCCTTGGGGGAGGGGTTGGCTGCGTCGGTCTCCAGGAGCAGCGTCTGCACCCCCTTGCCCTCAGCCGTGGTGCCGGGGATCCGTCGAAGGATCTCGGTGTAGTCCTCCACCGTCCACGTCTCTTTGGCGAAAATGGCTGATATCGCGTCCGCGGTCGAAGTCTGTTCCATGCGGTGATCTCCTGGAGCTGTCTAGACCGCCGGGGACTGTCGGCCGGCGGTTGGCCCCGATGGGCAGATGGGGTATTATAACGTGGCGTCTGGCGGCTGCAACGCCTAGGGCGGCGGATCTCATGGCGGCGATTGACAGGAGCACACCGGTCCATCTGGTGATCAACCCTCAAAGCGGGTACGGGGGCCGGCAGCTCGTGTTGGCCGACTTCCGCGCGGCGATGGCCGCGGCGGGTCTGCCCATGGTGGAGTACACCACCCGCGGCCCCGACGACGCCACGCGCTACGTCCGCGACCTGCCCGGAAAGGCCTCGGCCGTGGTGGTGTGGGGAGGGGACGGCACGGTCCACGAGGTGGCCCGCGGCCTGGCGGGGACGGCCGTGCCGATCCTGGCCTGTCCCGCCGGCACGGAGAACCTGCTGGCCAAGGAGCTTCGCATCCCCTCCGAGCCGCGGCGGCTGGTCGAGGTGCTGCGGCGGGGGCGGGTGGTCGATTGCGACGTGGGTCTGGTCAACGGGCGGCATTTCCTCCTGATCATCGGCGTGGGGTTCGACGGGGAGGTGGTCCGCCGCCTGACGGCCGCCCGGACGGGGCACATCTCTCACCTGAGCTACTTCTGGCCCATCTGGCGCACGTTCTGGGAGCACGACTTCCCACGCATGAAGATCGTGGCCGACGGGCAGGAGATCTTCAACGACTTCGGTTTGGCGTTCGTGGGCAACATCTCCCGTTACGCGGTGGGGCTGCGGATCTGCCGCGATGCGCGCTTTGACGACGGGTTGCTCGACCTGGTGGTCTTCTCCTGTCGCGAGCAGACCGCGTTGATGCTGCACGCCGCCTGGACGCTGCTCCGCCTGCACCCGCTGAGGGGCGACGTCCTCTACCAGCGCGTGCGGCACGTGCGCATCGAGACCGACCGTCCCGTGCCGTCCGAGACCGACGGCGACGTGGGCCCGTCCACCCCGCTGGACATCGCCGTGGCGCCCGAGGGCATCCGGCTGCTCGTGCCTCCGCCCGCCAGCGGCTGGGGTCTGTGGCCCTGGCGGGCAGGAGACTTCCTGTGAGCGCCCCGCGTCCCTGTCGCATCGGGTCGGTGACGATCGGGTCGGGTCGGCTCGCGCTGATCGGTGGGCCTTGCGTGGCGGAGAGTCTGGAGTTGTGTCTGGAGGTCGCCACCACGCTGGCCGAGGTGTGCAGGCGCCTGGACATCGGCTATGTATTCAAGGCCAGTTTCGACAAGGCCAATCGCACCCGCCGCGACAGCTACCGCGGCCCGGGGCTCTCGCGCGGGCTGGAGTGGCTGGCTGAGGTGGCCAGGCGCGTAGGGGTGCCGGTGCTGTCGGACGTGCACGAGCCCGCCCAGGCCGCCCCGGCCGCGGCGGTGCTGGACTGCCTCCAGATCCCCGCCTTCCTGTGTCGTCAGACCGACCTGCTGGAGGCCGCCGCGAAGACCGGCAAGGCCGTCAATATCAAGAAGGGGCAGTTCATGGCCCCGTGGGACATGAAGCACGCCGTGGAGAAGGTCCGCGCCGCCGGCAACGGCCAGGTGCTCCTCACGGAGCGGGGCACGTGCTTCGGGTACAACCGCCTGGTGGTGGACTTCGGCGGGATGGCCGTCATGCGGGAGTTCGCCCCGGTGGTCTTCGACGCGACGCATTCGGTGCAGGAACCGGGCGCCTTGGGCAGCGCCTCCGGCGGGGACAGGCGGGCCGCGGCCGTGCTGGCGGGCGCAGCCATGGCCGCAGGCGCCGATGGATTGTTCATCGAGACGCACCCCGACCCCTCGGCCGCCAAGTCCGACGCGCCTGTCATGATCCCCCTGGCGGAGATGGAAGACGTGCTGGCCCGCTGCCTTGCCATCCACCAGGCCGCAGGCTAGAATCGCGCCACTGGCCCGCGAGGGGTCCAGCGGGAATCGCTCGCACCGCACGCCGCACGAGCAGTGAACAGGTCTGAGACGGACTCTCAGGGAAGATGGCACCGTGGCTGCACGCGTAGACGACAGTCGCTTCCGTACCGCCTTCGAGACGGCGCCGATCGGGATCCTCATCACGGACGAAACCGGCACGGTGATCGACGCGAATTCGGCGGCCCAGGAGATCCTGGGCTACACCGTCAAGGAACTCCGCGGGCGACATCCCTCGACGTTCACCCACCCCGACGACGTCGACGCCAGCACGGTGGCGGCCAAGAAGGTCCGGGAAGGCCAAACGGACCACATCCGGTTGGAGAAGCGCTACCTCCACAAGAGCGGACGGGCCGTCTGGTGCCGCGTGGACATGGCCGGGGCGCGCGGAGTCCCCGGGGCGAAGCGACAACTGCTGGCGATGATCCAGGACATCACCGGGCGCAAGGCCACGGACGACGCCCTGCGCGAAAGCCAGCGCGCGATGGCCACGCTGCTCAGCAACATCCCCGGAATGGTCTACCGCTGCCGCAACGACCGCGACTGGACGCTGGAGTTCGTCAGCGAGGGGTGCCTCGAGCTGACTGGCTATCGTCCCGACGAGATGGTTGGCAACCGCGTGGTCTCCTATGGCCGGGAGATCACCCACGCCGAGGATCAGGAGGACGTGTGGAACCGCGTTCAGCAGGCCCTGGCCGAGCGCCGGCCGTTCCAACTGAACTACCGCATCGTCACGCGCGACGGGCGGACCAAGTGGGTGTGGGAGCACGGGCGCGGGGTCTTTGCGCCCAACGGCGAGCTGCTGGCCCTGGAGGGGCTGGTGACGGACATCTCCGACTACAAGCGCGCCCAGGAAGCCCTGACCGCCTCGGAGAACATGCTCAGCAGCATCATCGAGCAAAGTCCCATCTCCACGTGGGTCCTGGACGCCCAGGGCACCCTCATCCGCCAGAACGCCGCCTGCCGGAGGCTACTGGGCGTCACCGACGAGCAGACGATCGGCATCTACAACATCTTCCGTGACCGGACCACGGACCGGGAGGGTCATCGGGAGATATTCCAGAAGGTCTACACGGAGGGTCGTGCGGCCCGGGTCACGGTCGAGTACGACGCGGGCGAGTCCGGGTGCGTGGACGTGCCCCGCGGCAACCGGCGCCTGCTGGACATGACGATCTTCCCGGTCAGAGACGAGACCGGTAAGGTCATCTACGCCGTGGGTCAGCACGAAGACATCACCCAGCTTCGCGACAGGGAGGAGCAGCTCCGCCAGGCCCAGAAGATGGAGGCCATCGGCAAGGTGGTCGGCGGCATCGCCCACGACTTCAACAACCAGCTCACCGTGGTCAAGGGCTACTGCGAGCTGCTCCTGCGAGCCCTGGCGACGGACGATCCGATGTACGAGCCCATCGACCAGATCCTCAAGGCCGCCAACCGCTCGGCCGCGCTGACGGGGCAACTGCTGGCCTACGGCCGAAAGCAGGCGCTGCACCCGCAAATCCTCGACCTCAGTGGGATGCTTCGGGAAATGGCCGAGCCGATCCGCAAACTCCTGGGGGACAGCATCGAGCTGTCCATCCAGACCGCCGCGGGCCTGGGACAGATCCGCGTCGACCCGGTGCAGGTGCAGCAGGCCGTCATGAACATCGTCGTCAACGCCCGCGACGCCATGCCCGACGGCGGGCGTCTCACCCTGGAAACCGCCAACGTCGACATCCCTCCCGATGAGACGTCCGCTTCCCCCGAGGCGCCCACGGGTCCCTTCGTCATGCTGTCCATCAGCGACACGGGCGCCGGCATGGACGAGCAGACGCGGCAGCACATGTTCGATCCGTTCTTCACCACCAAGCCCCTGGGGCAAGGGACCGGGCTGGGGCTGTCGATGGTCTACGGCTTCGTCCGCCAGAGCGGCGGGCGGATCGAGGTCCACAGCGCCCTCGGTCAAGGCACCACCCTCCGCATCTACCTGCCCCGCGTGGCAGAGAGCGTCTCGCAGGAGCCGGCGCCCCGATAACGGGCCATGGGCCTTTTCCCTTCTCGCAGCCGCATCAGGGGCGTATCTTCTGTCGGCATGTTCTCGTTCCACGTGACGCGGACCTGCGGCAAGGCTCGGTTGGGCCGGCTATCCACCCCGCACGGCGAGGTGGACACGCCCGTGTTCATGCCCGTCGGCACCGCCGGCAGCGTCAAAGGCGTCACGCCCGACCAGCTCCGGGCCGCCGGGGTGCGGATGGTGCTGGCCAACACCTATCACCTGATGCTCCGCCCGGGCGCCGCGACCGTCGAGAAGCTCGGCGGCCTGCATCGCTTCATGGCCTGGGACGGTCCGCTCCTCACCGACAGCGGCGGCTACCAGGTGTTCTCCCTGGCCCCTCTGAGGCGGATCGACGACGACGGCGTGGTCTTCCGCTCGCACATCGACGGCAGCCCCGTTCGCCTCAGCCCCGAAGACGCCGTCACCCTCCAGCGCCAGTTGGGGGCGGACATCCTCATGCAATTGGACGAGTGCCCCCCCGGCGATGCCGACAAGCCGGCCGTCGCCCAGGCCGTCCGCCGCTCAGCCGACTGGGCCCGGCGGTGCAAGGAGGTCTGGGCGCCCCAACCGACCGCCGCGACCACGGGCAAATACCAGGCCCTGTTCGGCATCCAGCAGGGCGGCACGCACGCCGACCTCCGCGCCGCCAGCACCGAGGCGTTGGTGGCGCTGGACCTGCCCGGTTACGCGATCGGCGGGCTGTCGGTCGGCGAGGGAAGCGAGGCGATGCGGCGGGTCCTGGGCTGGATCGACGGCCTGCTCCCGGCGGACCGGCCTCGATACCTGATGGGCGTGGGGTCGCCGGCCGACATCCTCGCGGCCGTGCAGGCGGGGGTGGACATGTTCGACTGCGTCCTGCCCACCCGCAACGGGCGCAACGCCGAGGCCTTCACCTGGACCGGCCAGGTCCGCCTGCGCAACGCCCGCTGGACCGGCGACGACTCGCCCCTGGAAGTCGGCTGCCCGTGCGCCACCTGCCGTCAGTTCTCGCGCGGCGCGCTGCGACACTACTTCCTCGCGAAGGAGATGCTCGCCCCCACGCTGGTGAGCCTCCACAACCTGCACTTCTTCTCGGCGTTCCTGGCCGCCATCCGCCAGGCCATCACCGACGGCGACCTGGCTAGCCGGGCAGAGGCGTGGCTGGCGCGGATGAGCGCCGAGGCGGACTCGCCCGGGAACGTTTAGGATTGACCCGCACTCGGCGATGAGGCAGAATTCGCGGTCGAGACCTCGTACAATCCGACGCGATCCGACAGAAAGGACCCTATTCATGCCTTCCAGAACACTGATTGCCCTGATGCTGGCCGCGTGCGTCGCCCTGGCCGCGAGCGCATCGTATGCCCAGACCACCAAGCCCGCCCGACCGATGGAGGGTGAGGAGCTGACCGGCGTCGCCAAGCCGGCCGGCGAGCCCGCCAGCCAGCCTACAGAGACACCGCCCGAACCCCAGAAGGAAGCTCCGCCCTCGCGCCCCTTTGACAGGTACCTCCTGCCGGTCATGCTGGGCGTGTTGCTGCTGCTGCTGTTCTGGTCCAGCCGCTCGCGCAAGAAGCAGGAGGCCAAGCGCCAGCAGATGCTCGCGGCGCTCAAGAAGGGCGACAAGGTCACTTCCGTCGGCGGCGTCATCGGGACGATCATCGAGGTCCGAGACGACGAAGTCGTGGTCAAGGTGGACGAGACCAACAACGTCCGCATGCGGTTTGCCCGCTGGTCCATCCGCGGCACGGGCGACCAGGCCAAGACCGAGGCCCCCGAACAACGCAAGTAGACCCCTGGGGTCTTCGTGAACTGGGGTTCACCGGCACACGCGGCGTCCGAGACCCTCGCACGCCGCGTCGCTTTCTTGCCGCCGCCGAAGCCCCCAAAACGCAACCCGCCCGGTCATCGACTCCGGGCGGGTCGAGCGAGGATGTAGCGCGGGGCTAAGCAGCGAGTGTGTAGATGCCCCGCTTCAGTCGCTTGAACTTGCTCGTATCCCGCAGGGCTGCCGCCACGATGCCGTAGAAGTCCTTGCTGTACGTGCGGTACCCGGCCTTGACCACGGCCTTGGTCACGTCCTTGGCCCGCATGCCGCGTTTAGCCCGGGCCAGAGTGGCGTGGATGTAGCTCACCAGCGGTTTTCCGGTCGCGCGCTTCCGGCGCCCCCGGCCGCGGCGCGCCTTGGCGCGCCTCCCTGTGGCCCTTGCCCCCACCCATCGGGCCGCTCCATGGAGTGAGGCAATCCGGCGATCCAAGGCCGCCAGGCGTGCGGCAAGCCTTCGGCGCAGCAACACCAGCCGACCCAGGACGCGTTCCTTCACCCGCAATTCACGTCTCAACTCTGCAATGGTCTTGGTTCTGGGGGGCATCGTCATCTCCTGTTCTAATCTAATAACCCAAGTACAGTGGAACGCGGAATTGTACGAAGCCCCTGCCACAATCACAAGTCAGAAACGCTCGCCGCTATCCCAGGATCGACTTCAGATCCTCCGCGGGAGTCGCAATCGGCCGGATGTGGAACTTGTCCGCCAAAACCTTCAGCACCGCCGGCGACACGAACGCCGGCAGGCTGGGCCCGAGGCGGATGTTCTGGATGCCCAGGTGCAGCAGCGTCAGCAGAATGCACACGGCCTTCTGCTCGTACCAGCTCAGCACCAGCGACAGCGGCAGCTCGTTGACGCCGCAGCCGAAGGCCTTGGCCAGCGCCACGGCAATCTGGATGGCTGAGAAGGCGTCGTTGCACTGGCCGACGTCCAGCAGGCGCGGGAGGCCGCCGATCTGGCCGAACGGGAGCTTGTTGAACCGGTACTTGCCGCAGGCAAGCGTCAGGATCACGCAGTCGGTGGGCACGAGTTGCGCGAATTCCGTGTAGTAGTTCCTTCCCGGCTTGGCGCCGTCGCAGCCGCCGATCAGGAAGAAGTGTCGCACCGCCCCAGCCTTGACGGCCGCGACGACCTGGTCGGCCACCTTCATCACCGCATCGTGGCCGAAGCCCACCCGGAGGGTCTTGTCCGCCTCGTCGGCCGGGAAGCCCGGCGCCCGCAAGGCCGCCTCGATCACCGGGGCGAAGTTGCGGTCGGCGACGTGCCGCACGCCCGGCCAGGCCACCAGCCCCGAGGTGAAGAGGCGATCCTTGTAGCTGTCGCGCGGCTTCTGGATGCAATTGGTGGTCATCAGGATCGCCCCGGGGAAGGCGTCGAACTCCCTGACCTGGTCCTGCCACGCGCCGCCGTAGTTGCCGACCAGGTGCTTGTACTTCTTCAGCCCCGGATATCCGTGGGCGGGCAGCATCTCCCCGTGGGTGTAGATATTCACACCCTTGCCGGCAGTCTGCTGGAGCAGCGCTTCCAGGTCCTTCAGGTCGTGGCCGGAGACGGCGATCGCCTTGCCCGCCACCGCCGTGATGCGGACGGGCGTGGGCGTCGGGGGGCCGAAGGCGGCGGTGTGGGCCGAGTCCAGCAGGCCCATGACCTTCAGGTTCACCTCGCCGCACCGCAGCACCATGGCCAGGGTGTCCTCGGCGCTGTGCCCGTTGCGGGTGAGGAAGTCCAGCGCCTCGTGGAAGAAGGCGTAGACGCTGTCGTCCTCTTGGCCGAGGATCTGGGCGTGGTCGGCGTAGGCCGCCGTGCCCTTCAATCCATAGGTCAGCAGTTCGCCCAGGCCCCCCAGGTCCGCCCCCAGCCCGGCCAGGCGCCTGGCGACGCCGACCTCGGCCGCCTGGGCGAGCAGCCCGTCGCGGTCGTCCGCCGGCTGCCACTGCGCCGGCCCCGAGAGCGTCTCCGCCGTCTTGCCCGCCTGGCGGCAGGCGCGCTCGTAGACCGCCCGGGCCTTGTCGCGCATGGCGGCGGCCTTGTGCAGCAGCGTCTCCAGGCGCGCCGGGTCGAAGTTCACGTTCGTCACCGTGCTGAACATCGCCTCGACGGTGAACACGTCGACCTGGCGGTCGCGGACACCCAGCGCCCCGGCCCGGTGGGCGTACTGCGCGATGCCCTTGGTCGCGTGGACCAGCAGGTCCTGAAGGGCCGCGGTGGGGGCATCCTTGCCGCAGACCCCCCTGGTCGTGCAGCCTTTGGAGCCTGCGGTCTGTTCACACTGGTAGCAGAACATGTCCATGGTCGTCTCCTTTGACCCAAACTCGCCAAGCCTATTCTCGCACGCGCTCGTCCGGGGCCGAGAACATCGCGACGGACTTGAGGACCGAGACGATCTGGCGTCGGGTCAGCGTGGCCATAGGCTCTGGTGCCTCCGGCGGCGCGGGGTCTACTTGCCCACAGCCGCCCGCTCGGCAATGCTCGCCAGCGCCGCCGCCGCCTTCCGGAGGTGCTGGACGGTCGTGAACGGGCCGAAGCTGAAGCGGCAGGTCCCCGCGGGGTACGTGCCGAGGGTCTGGTGCGCCAGCGGCGCGCAGTGCACGCCCGATCGCGTCAAGATGCCGAAGTCAGCCTCCAGCGCCCCCGCCAGGTCGCCCGGCGCCAGCCCCGCGACGTTCACGGAGAACACACCCGTGCGGTCGTCGGGGTTCCTCGGCCCGTAGACCGTGAGGTGCTCGACGCCGTCGGTGCACTCCAGGAACAGCCGGCAGAGCTGCCGGTCATGCTCTCGCAGATGCTCGATCCCGCGCTCCAGCAGCCAGGCCACGCCCGCCGACAGGCCCGCCAGGCCCACGGCATTGTGCGAGCCGATCTCGTACTTGTCGGGCATCGTGGTGGGCTGGAAGGGCTGTTCGCTGATCGTGCCCGTGCCGCCTTCCTTCATCGTGGGCAGGTGCTCCTCGGCCCCGGGGCGGATGTAGAGCGCACCCGTGCCCAGGGGCCCCAGCAGCCCCTTGTGTCCCGCAAGGGCGACGAAGTCGGCTCCCAGCGCCCGGACGTCCAGGGGGACGTGCCCAGCGGACTGCGCGGCGTCGACGAGGCACGGCACGCCCGCCTCGCGCGCAAGGGCGGCGACCTCGGCAATCGGCTGAAGCGTGCCGGTGACGTTGGAGGCGTGCTGGCAGGCGACGAGGCGCGTGCGCGGCGTGATCGCGCGGCGGATGTCGTCGGGATCGACCAGGCCGGTCCGCCGGTCGCAGGGGATGATCCGCGGCACCAGGTGCGTCTGCTCGGCCAGGGCGTTCAGCGGGCGCAGGACGGAGTTGTGCTCCATCGCGAGCGCCACCGCCTCGCTGCCGCGCGGGACGGCGTTCAGCAGCCCGCGGATGACGAGGATCAGGGCCTCGGAGCAGTTCATCGCAAAGACGATGCGCTCGGGCCCCTCGGCGCCGATCAGCTCGGCCACGCGCGCCCGGCAGGTGGCCAGGACCTGCTCGCAGGCCTTGGCCTCGGCGTACGCCCCGCGCCCGGCTGAGGCCCCGCAATGGCGGGCGAAGTCCACCATCGCCTCCATCACGCCCGGCGGCTTGGGGAAGCTGGTGGCCGCGTTATCCATGTAGATGCGATCCGCCATGAACCCTCCATCTTATGCCCCCTGCGGCGCTGGTTCAACGCCGCCCGACTGTTCTGTTGCACGCAAACGAAGGCTCGCGGATAATCATGCTTCCTGGCCCCGGGCGGCCCAGTGGGAGCAGCAGGGCCGCCAATTGGGGCTTTGCGGGGTGCATATGGGCAAGCAACGACGCGGTCCGAGTCAAAAGACCATCAAGGCGCTCTTCGCCGTCTCAGGCAACCGCTGCGCGTTTCCCGACTGTGACAGGCCACTTATTCACACCGATAACCAGACCGTCTTAGGGGAAGTGTGTCACATCCGGGCGGAGAGAGAAGGTTGGGCACGGTACGATCCGACGCAGACTGAGAAACAACGCAACGGGTACGACAACCTGATTCTCCTGTCCCGAGAACACCACAGGATCATCGACGCGGACGAGAGTACGTACACGGTGGAGATCCTCTGCGACTGGAAGCAGAAGCACCAGGAGAACTACAAGAGCCAACCGGGCCCGAAGCTGACTGCGAAGATGATCGAGGAGATTATCGAGCGGCTGACAGCGCCCAAGCTGGCTCTGGTCGCACCGGAAAGCCGTCGGCCCAGGGACACAACCGAGGCTTCGCTGCTGAACCCGTACTTGCGCGCCACCATGTTCGTCGGAAGAGACAAGGACCTGGGCGAACTGGTCACCTGGGCCAATTCGCAGCGCCCCATTGCTGTACGGACGATCGTTGGACGCGGCGGAGCGGGCAAGACTCGCCTGGCAATCGAGTTGATAGATGCACTTGGCCCTGAGTGGGATGCGGGCTTCCTAACACCGGAAGAGATGTCGCGCCTTCAAGAGAAGGTGTCGCTGACGCAGTGGGAATGGCACTACCGCACCTTGGCTGTGGTGGACTATGCCGGGGCCGTCGCCGGAGAAGTCGGGAAGTGGTTGGGGGAATTGTCCACCAACCCGACCATGGACTCCCTCGAGCGCGGAGATCGACCCCCGTTGCGCATCCTGCTCCTAGAACGTCAGGCATCGGAGGATGCCGGGTGGCTCAGACTCCTTCTGCCTGAGTCTCAATCCAAGGCGCGCATCCACGAGATGTTTGACCCACCCGAACCTGTAGAGATAGGCCCCATCCAGACGGGAGCGGACCGGAGGGGACTCCTGGGGAACATGCTTGTCTTGTGCGCAGAGAGGCGCCGCACCCCCCCACCAAAACTGCCCGACCCGGGCATGGATGAGGAGTTCGAGAGACAACTAGCGGAGCCCCAATGGGGCGACCCACTGATGCTGATGATGGCCGCGATGGTGGGGATCGAGTCGGGCGTTCCACAGGCCCTTTCCCTCTCGCGAACGGACCTCGGAGAAAGGATCGCCAAGCGGGAGATCGAACAGATTGAGAACAATGCCGCTCACGCCTCCGATCCCCAGACAGCGAAGCGCCTCATGCCGCTACTGGCCGCGGCTGCGACCCTGGGGAGGGGTCTCACAAGGGAACAGGCGGTAGTGTTGTCTATGGTAATGGGTAGAATCCTGGACTGGACCTACCCCGGTGGAGCGGGGCGGGTTGTGGACGAAGTGGCAAGTGTCCTCCCTGATGGGAAGGGCGGGATTGCGCCAGTCCTGCCCGACATGGTTGGGGAGGCCTTCGCCTATCTGGTCCTTACCACGGGGGAACAGGCTCTCCCCGACGCGCAACGAAGGCAGATCCTACGCGCCACGCTGGAGGTAGGCGCAGGAGCCTTCAGGACGATCACGCTCCTTGCGCAGGACTACGCTGGACGGCACCCTGACATACTCGACTGGCTCGATCCGCTAATCCACGAGGGGAAAAAGGGGAATCTTGGGTTGCTGATGCAGCTTTCCGATGCAATCCCACGCGACACGCTTGCCTTGAGAGACAAGGCGCTCGTCGTCTGCGAGGCCATCATGGACACCTTCCGGAAAGCCGCAGAGAAGGATTCCAGCGAGAAAACGCTCTGCGGATTAGCTGTTGCCCTGCACAATTATGGGACAAGGCTCAGCAAGGTGGGGCGGCGGAAGGAAG
>JALHTV010000194.1 GCA_022866005.1 Phycisphaerae bacterium | reverse complement strand
GCTGCTGCCGACCTGCCGGGCCACCTCGGCGGCATGGTGGAAGTAGGCATCCCAGACCGCATCGACGGTCGCCACCTCGGCGGCTTCGCGGGCCGGGCCGACGAGGGAGTCCGGCAGCGGCTGACGGTCGTGGAGCTGATCGGCGGTCAGGACGGTCGCCTCGGCCTGCGGCATCTCGCCGACCAGCACCGCCTGGCGCTTCATCAGGTCATCGCTCAGCAGCACCGTCGCGACGCCCTGGGCGGCAGCGGGGGCCGGGGCGACGTGCTCCAGCAAGTCGCGCAGGGTCATGGGGGGAGGCGTGCCCAGGTCCCCCAGCCGGGGCAGCGACGTCACCAGATAGTAGTGCCTGCCGCCCATCGGTGTGCTACTTCTTCTCCTGGTCCAAGGCCGACTCCAGCACCTCCCGCAAGGCCGGGCTCACCAGCTCGGCCAGGGTGTTCACCACCGATTCCAGCGTCACCTCGATGGCCGAACCGGCCAGGCGAAGCTCAAACCCCTCTTGCTTCAATGTCTCGGTGAGGTTGATGGTGCTCCCGCTGGGCCGCAGGGCCTGGTCGGCGACCTCGTGCAGGGCCCAGTCGGTCAGGCGCTTCCTCGTTTCGGGTGAGACGTTGACGTGGATGGTGCTTCGGCCTTCCAGATCGGCCTGGGCGTACAGGACGACCAGCTCGTGGATGATCTTGCAGAGGAAATCCTTGTCGGTCAGGCCGGCCTTGGCCCCGCGGCCCAGCGCCGCGCGCACGGCCTGGTTCAATCCGTCGCGCAGGCGGAGGGTCGCGTCTCGAGCGGCCAGCTTCAGTTCCGTCTGCGCCCTCTGGAGCTCGCCCTGGGCTTGGGCCTGGGCCTGGGCCAGGAGGGCCGCCGCCTCCTTGCGGGCCTGGGCGACGATCTCCTTGGCCTGGGCCTGGGCGTCGCTGCGGATCTTCTCAGCGGCCTCGCGCCCGGCCTGGACGCCTTCGGCCTGAAGCTTGGCTACGAACGACTCGAGGGTGTCTGCCATGGATGAAACTCCAATGGTGAAGGTCCTTACCTAACATTCCCGGAGCGGATTGGCAAGACCCAACACCGGCCGCGGCTGGTTGCGGGGACTGGCGGGAGGCACAGACAGCGGGCCGGACGCCGCCGGGGAGGTCACATGCAGCCCCGGAGTTTCATCGCGTACACGATGTGCTGGGCGATCTGGGCCAGCGTGAAGACCGAGCAGTCGTAGGTGAGGTGAAACGCGGGCTTCCGGCCGAACTGGCCCTCGTAAATCTTGCGGAGATACTCGCGCTCCTTATCGACGGCCTTGATCCGCATCCTGGCCTGGGTGTCGTGGATGCCCTCGCGGTAGGCCACCTGCTTGACCCGCCAGTCCAGCGGGCCCTCCAGGCGGACGGACAGCCCGTTGGGCATGTCCTGGGTAGCCCCAGCCCCGCCCTGGCCGATGATGATCGCGTAGCCTTCCGCCGCCAGGCCGCGAATGATGGTCGTGATGCGGTTGCGGATCTCCAGGCCCGAGGGGATGCGCTCTTTCGACAGCGACCGGAAGAAGTCCACAATGAGGTGAGGGCGGGTCCGCCGCTCGCGCTCCAGCAGCTCGGCGGCCAGGTTGGTCTCCGTGGCCAGCTTCCCCAGGATCTCGCGATTGTAGATCTTCCACGTCTTTCCAGGCGGGGCCTCCTCGTTGAGAATCTCCAGCAGCAGCAACCCCAGCGAAAACCCGTAGCAGCCGAACTGACGCGAGACGGTCAGGAAGGGACCGATCCCTTGGGCCTCTTGCTCGGCCTCGGCTCGGCGCTCCCTCATATGGTCCGGCAGGGACAGCTTGGCCATGATCCGCTCCCGCGGTTGCCTGCTCCATGCTAATCCTAGAGCCGCCGACCCGGAAGTGCCAAATTGCGCTCCGTCGCTGATGTTATGGAGCGGAGGGGACCGACGCCCCTCAAGTCTGATCGGGGCGACGGGCGAAGGTCTTGTCGGCGTCGATGCGGCCGAAGATCATCTTGCCGGCCGAGGTCTGCAAGACACTGGTGACCGACAGCGTGACCTCCTTGCCGATCCGGTCGCGCCCCTGCTCGGCGACGACCATCGTTCCGTCGTCCAGGTAGCCGACCCCCTGGCCGGGCTCCTCCCCGGGCTTGACGATGCGGACCGTGAGGGTCTCTCCGGGCAGGACCACGGGTTTAAGGGAGTTGGCCAGGTCGTTGATGTTGATGACGTCCACACCGCGCAACTGGGCCACTTTGTTGAGGTTATAGTCGTTGGTGACGATCCACCCATCCAGGTGCTTGGCCAGGGCGACGAGCTTGGCGTCGGTGTCGGCGGCCTCCTCGGCGGCGGCGGGGGCGTCCAGGATGCGGACGTCGATCTTGGCGCTGGCGCGCATCTTGGCCAGGACGTCCAGGCCGCGTCGGCCGCGGTTGCGCTTGAGCTTGTCGGAGGAGTCCGCGATCGACTGGAGTTCGTTGAGGATGAACCGCGGCACCACGACCTCCCCGGTCAGCACGCCCGTCTCGGCGACGTCCGCCACGCGCCCGTCGATGATCACCGAGGTGTCCAACAGCAGCGGACGCGCGCCCTTGGCGTGCCGGGCGAACTCCACGTAGGGGATGATGAACCGGAAATCGTCCTTGGTCTGCATGACGATGGTCACGCACAGGAAGATCAGCGCCGCATCGACCAGGGAGATGACGATCTGCGCGGTGTCGGGGTCGACCAGAGTGGGGTAGAGGGAAAGACCCAGGTCCAGCACTCGGTTGATGGCGTAGGCCAACACCACGCCGGCCAGGACTCCAAAGAACAGCCCGCTCAAGCCCCGAAGGCGCTTGTGCTTCCAGAAGATGTCCACCAGGATCAGGACAAAGGCCAGGCCGGCCGGCATCAGCATGCGCACGGCCATGTAGCCGAAGTCCCTTTGCCCGGTCTCCTGCTTGAGGACCAGGGGAATCGTCAGGCCCAGGACGACTAACATGAAGAAGATGCGCAGGAAGTGAAGGACCATGGCTCTGCTTTCTCGCTCGGTTCTCCCGTGGATGTGACCGTGCCAGCCAACTATACCACGGGCCCAAGCGGTGTAAAGGCGCTTTCAGCCGGATCCCCCCGGCGCCGATCCAGCGGCCCGTGGGACTCGGACCCGGGCAAATACGACAGGGGCCTCGGTGAGTTCGCCGAGGCCCCTATCTGGGTTCCTCATGCCGCGCTGGC
Organism: Phycisphaerae bacterium; assembly: GCA_022866005.1. Taxonomy (GTDB): domain Bacteria; phylum Planctomycetota; class Phycisphaerae; order SM23-33; family SM23-33; genus JALHTV01. Next base: position 11,104 of record JALHTV010000194.1, on the reverse strand, counting down.
TGTCAGGCCCAGCGCCGCGTCATCATGATGATGTATAGGTGCAACTATCTCCTTCGACGGACCAGAACCGTTCCACCCAGTGCCAGCAGGGCCAGCGTCGCCGGCTCGGGCAGCGCGACGTCCGGTGAGGGCGCCGTCGGGCTCGGTTTGACCCACATCCAGTTGCCGCCCAGCAGGGCCAGGTCGCTGCCATCCACCAGCCCGCTCAGGTCACCGCTGAATTCGCAGGTGCCCCAAGTCTGCCCGGTCTTCAACCACGCGCCACCCATCAACGCCAGGTCGGTACCGTCCACCTTGTGATCTCCGTTGGCGTCTCCATACGTGTAGCCGCGGAAGGTGACGGAGTAGGCTGCGTCCGGTGGTGGGTTGTTGGGGTCGCCCGCGACCGGGATCCCGAGGAAGGCTGATAGCGTCACGTTGGGATCGAGCGGGTCGGTCGGCAATCCGTTGGTGATGTTGCTGGTGAAGACCTCGAAGTCCCCGGTAATCGAGCTCAGACTCTCGTTCAGGTCGATAATCTTGGTCGGATCGCCTTCCCGGGGTCGGTAGCCATAGGTCTGCACGTCCAGCGTGCCTTTGAGCCACAGGTCCTGGTAGACGGTGATCAGCGAGTGCCCGGTCCCGGTCACGTCCACGATGATCTTCGGCATGTGGTTGGTGGGAATGGCTTCCCCGTCCACCCAGCAGCCGAGCCAGCCCAGCGTGACGACGGCGTCCTTGCTCACACGCAGGATGCCGGTAGTCGTCTCGTTCTTGGCCAGCACGATGCGCTTGTTCACGAACAGGGTGCCGCCCAGGACGCTGAGCTCGCCATAACTGTAGGAGTTACCCCCGCCGTTGTGGCCGACCTCGATGCTGTTGTCGACGGCGTCGCCTCCACGGTTAAACTCGACCGTGCCGTCTCGGATCAGGAACACGCCGATTCCCGGACCGAAATACCCACTGCCCGACTCATCCGTGGAGCCTTTTCCGATAATGAACTTGGTCTTCGTATTGTTCGACTGGAAGTAGCCACCGTTGACGACCAGCGAGCCGACGCCCGTGGTGAGCCAGCCAGCCTCGGGATTGCTGCCAGGAATCTTCCTCCCTCCGCCCTGGCCGACGCGGCTCTCCGTTTCGCCGGTCACGATGAAGCCGCCGCCATTCAGCTCGAAGTAGCCGTCAGCGTGAGACTGGCCAATCATGATCCCGCGGGCGTCGACCTGGCCGCCGTTCTGAATGTACGTGCCTTCGGACCGCTCATGGTACCCCACAGTGCCCCCGACGTTCCCATAGTACCCCGGCGCGCCGACGTACAAGTAGGCATCCGTGCTGTCGACGTACGTATCCTCCCCACTGACGGTCAGAGACCCCTTGCCACCGTTGTTGCCCACGGTCAATCCACTATCCGCGCGGATGGACACGTTGCCGCCACTGAAGTTGGCGATGCCTGTGCACCTCCGGCCCGCCGTGTCCGACGTTCGGCCGGAGCCAATGTACAACTGGAAGTACGTGCCGCCAAGGTAGTAACCCGCGGCAAAGTTGCCGGATCTGACGTTCAGGCGGCCCGTGCCCTGGTAGGGAATCAGGCCGTCAGGGTTGGCCGAACCGCGACCCCCGACAACCATCGCCCCATAGTCAGTGAAGTTCCCACCGTCGATGGTCAGTGTGCCGTCATAGTTGGCACCGACCGTCGTGGTGTGCCGGGCAGGACCCGAGCCGGGGTAGTCCGTCAATAACACGTTGCCGCCGCTCCGGATCTCCAGCGTGCTGCCGGAGCGGGGCTGGATCGTACCGCCAGCATCCTTCGTCACGTCCCCGGCCACGCCGATGTCCAGGCCAGAAATGTGCGGCACCGAGTTCACCAGGGTCACGGTCGCGCCGCTACGGATGAAGGCGAGCTCGCGCCTGGCCGTGGGCTGGTCGTTGGCCGGAACCCGATGGACATGCGGGTCGGCCGGAAGCCACAAACCCGTCCCACCCACCTGCTGCAACTGGTTCCAGTTGTCGGCCACGTTGTAGTTGGACGTCCCGGCGCTGGGGCCGATAAACTCCATCTGGGTGGTCGTCTGGGCCCAAGCGGGATCAGCCACCAAAGCAGCTACGACAAGCAGGCAACACGTTAGGAATGTGCTCCTCATGCTCCGTTCTCCTTCTTGCGATTCCGAGGCCGCCATCCACCGCGGGCGGGGGTCTTCCGCCACTGTCACTCCCGGCTGGCAAATGCCCTCACAGGCCACCTGGCGCCACGCGACAGGACCCATGAGCGACACACCGGCCAGGCTAAAACGGCGACCCCAAGGCCAGTAGGCTCCAGGCCCGACGACCTCCGTTGACTGCCTAGTCTGTATCCTTATCCAGGAGTCAATGTGGCAACGCGCCACAAAAATAACATGCTCAGATGACGATGTACCGAAACGCGCAGCAGCCGCGGCAAGCCCACGGCCTGCTCAGCGATCTGCCCCCAGGCGCGCTTCGTTCCCATCCTCGCTACATGCAAGTATACCACGATCTGCCGGGAAGTCAACGTTCGCCTCGCTAACGCCACCGAGCCGGCCAACGACCCCACCCGCGTGCCCGCCGCCCCCATCGGGGCTGCCTTCCAGCCGGCCCGGCCCGCCCCCCCCACAGGCTCGCATGGGCAAGGCTCTTTGCAAGCGCCTGTGGCGGCCGCGCTTAAGTGAACAAGCCAAATCGGAACATCCCGAACTAGCCCCTGTTGCCAGGGGCCGCCCCCAGGTGGCAGGGACAGACCATCGTCGTGGGAGACAGGGCCCCCGGGCCAGGGACAAAGACACTCGGCGGGCGCAAAAAGGCTTGCATGCTCCCCGGTCGTTGCTAGAATACCCCCTTCGCACAGGAGCCTTACCTTGCCGTATGCGCCCCGGGCGAACCGGGGCCGGCAAAGGAATTTGGAGATTGCCTCGTGGCGGTCAAGCTCAGGCTTAAGAGATTCGGCCGGCGTCACTCCGCGTGCTTCCGGCTCAGCGCCATGGACATCCGAAGCCCTCGGGACGGACGGGTCATCGAGGAGCTTGGCTGGTACGACCCCAAGGCCAAGGACGCCGACAAGCAGTTGTGGTTGAACCGCGAGCGGATCGAGCATTGGCTCCGGGCCGGCGCCCAGCCCAGCGAAACAGTGGCCCAGTTGCTGAAACGCCAGGGCATCGGGTTGAAGTGATCCTCTCCAGGCCGCCGGCCTCATCGGACTTCCCCTTGTCAATGGAATAGGTGATCGCGGCCCCGGCCCGCGAATTCGTAGCCACCCGCCGCAGGCGGGTTTGCCTTAGCCATGCGAACGTCACTACGTGCCGCCATGGGCATGCGGATCGACATCCTGACGCTGTTCCCCGAGGTGATCAGCGCGTTCTGCCAGGCGAGCATCGTCGCCCGGGCGGTGAGCCGAGGCCTGGTCCAGATCGTGGCGACCAACCTCCGCGGCTTCGCCACCGACGCCTACGGCAGCGTGGATGACGCCCCCTACGGAGGCGGGGCGGGCATGGTGCTGATGTGCCAGCCGGTCTACGACGCCGTCGAGGCCGTCCGGCCACAGCATCCCCATCCGGGCAAGGTCGTCCTGCTGACCCCCCAGGGGCGTCGGCTGGACCAGGCGTTGGCGGCGGCGCTCGCGGCTGAGCCGCGGCTGATCCTCCTGGCCGGGCACTATGAAGGGTTCGATGAGCGCACCCGCATGGGCCTGGCCGACGTGGAGGTGAGCCTGGGCGACTTCGTGCTGTCGGGCGGAGAGGTGGCCGCGATGGCCTTGATCGACGCGGTGGTCCGGCTGCTGCCCGGGGCGCTGGGCCAAGAGGCCTCGCTGCATGAGGAGTCGTTCAGCGCGGGGTTGCTGGAGTATCCGCAGTACACCCGCCCGCGGGAGTTTCGCGGCATGGTCGTGCCGGAGGTGCTGCTCAGCGGCGACCACCTCCGGATCGCCGCGTGGCGGACGCAGCAGGCCGAGTTGCGGACGATGCAGCGCCGCCCGGACCTGTGGAACAAGTACGCCAAGGACGCCGGGCAGACCCGCGACCTGTCGGATGCACCGCCCCGGACGCGCAGGCGCTAGACTGGGAGAACCGTCGTGAGCCAGGAACTGATGCGAAAAGCCGTCGCGTCGAAGATGAGGAAGGACATCCCTGACTTCCGCATCGGTGACACGGTCGACGTCGCGGTCAAGATCGTCGAGGGGGACAAGGAGCGCATCCAGGCGTTTTCGGGCGTGGTGATCGGCCGCCGCGGTAGCGGCATCAGTGAGACCTTCACCGTCCGCCGCATCGTCAACAACGAGGGGGTCGAGCGGACCTTCCCCCTCCATAGCCCCAAGATCACCGCCATCGGGGTCGTCCGCGGGGGCAAGGTCCGCCGGGCGAAGCTCTACTTCCTCCGCGAGCGCGTCGGCAAGGCCCGGCGGCTCAAGGATAGCCTCCACAAAGGCACCAGGGCGGAGGAATCCGTCCCCGCCGTCGAGGGCCACGCCGAGCAGACCGGCTCGGCCAAGGCCCGCTAAGTGAATCATGTGGCCCTTCGGACGCTCCAAGCCGTTGGGGCGGCGCGGTGAGCAACTCGCCCGGCGCCATCTGGTCCGCAGCGGCCTGAAGATCCTGGCGCGGAACTACCGCTGCCCCTGCGGGGAGATCGACGTGATCGCCCTGGATCGCCGCCCCGCCCAGGGCCTCCAGGGGCCCGCGATTGTGTTCGTGGAGGTCAAGACCCGCTGCGACGACGCCTGGACCGACCCGTCCTCCGCCATCGACTCCGACAAGCGCCGCCGCCTCCACAAGGCCGCCGCCTACTACCTCTCCCGGCGGGACTGCACCGCCTACAACGTTCGCTTCGACGTCGTCTCGGTGGTCCTGCGCCCGGGCCAGCCGCCGCAGGTGGAGCACATCGCCAACGCCTTCGGATAGAATCCCCGTCACGGACGCCATGGGCCCGTTCATCGACAGCCACTGCCACCTTACCCACGACCGGCTGGCCGGTCAGGTGCAGGCCGTGCTCGACCGGGCGGCCCGCGCCGGCGTCGTCACGATGATCTGCGCCTCCAGCGACCTGGCCGAGTCCCGTCGGTCCCAGCAGCTGGCACGCCTCTGCGACCGCGTGTACTTCACCGCCGGCCTGGGTCCTCACGAGGCCGCCGAGGCCGGGGAAAAGTATCTCGCTGCCCTGGAGGCCCTGGCGGGTGACCCGCGATGCGTCGCCCTGGGCGAATGCGGGCTGGACTACCACTACGACTTCTCCCCGCGCCCCGTGCAGCAGCGCGTCTTTGCCGAGCAGTTGGCGCTGGCCCGGCGCCTGGGGCAGAAGGTCGTCGTCCACACGCGAGAGGCCCTGGCGGATACCCTGGCCATCGTCCGCGACTCAGGTCTCGACGCGCGGGAGGTCGTCTTCCACTCCTTCACCGAGCCGCTGCCGGGGGCTCAGGCGGTGCTGGACACCGGGGCGATGATCGGCCTTTCGGGGATCGTCACGTTCGCCAGGTCCGACCCGCTGCGCCGGGTCGCCGCGGCTGTCCCGGCCGACCGGCTGCTGATCGAGACCGACAGCCCCTACCTGTCCCCCGAGCCGGTCCGAGAGATGAAGACCAACGAGCCCGCCAACGTCGTCCACGTCGCCTCGTGCCTGGCCGGCGCCAGAGGGGTCTCCTGCCAGGAGCTGGCGGAGCGGACCACCCATAACGCCCGAAGATTCTTCGACTTGGGCATCTCCAGCGCCCCTGGCATCCCCTAGCCCACCAGCCGGAGTCATCAGAATGGATGGCCCAGTCAGTACTGACCCGCGGTCGCGTTCCTGCCGATAACACTTTCCAGGGCAATGTCCGTGCGAGCTCTCATCGCCGAGGACGACAGTGTATCGCGTCGGGTGCTCCAGGCCACCCTGGCCAAGTGGGGCTACGACGTCGTCGTCGCCCACGACGGGCAGCAGGCCTGGGAGATCCTCCGCCAGGCTGACGGTCCGAACCTGGCCATCCTGGACTGGATGATGCCCAACATGGACGGGGTGGAGGTCTGTCGTCGCGTCCGCAGCATCACCGCCCAGCGCGGCTACATCTATGTCATCCTCCTGACGGCCAAGGGGCGCAAGGAAGACCTCATCGACGGCATGGACGGTGGGGCTGACGATTATCTGGTCAAGCCGGTCGACCTGGCGGAGTTCCGCGCCCACTTGCGGGTGGCCAATCGTATCCTGGAGCTTCAAGCCAAGCTCCTGGCTGCGCACGAGCGCCTCCGCGACCAGGCCACCCACGACCCGCTGACGGGCGTGTGGAACCGCTTGGCCATCCTGGACGCCCTGGAACGGGACCTGGCCCGCGCCCGGCGGGAGCAGGCGCCCGTCAGTGTGCTCCTGGGCGACCTGGACCACTTCAAGCGCATCAACGACACCTACGGCCACGACGCCGGCGACCAGGCCCTGTGCCAGGCGGCCAAGAGGATGCTGTCAGTGATCCGCAGATACGACACACTGGGCCGCTACGGCGGGGAGGAGTTCCTGATCGTCGCCCCCGGCTGCGAGTCTGCCGGCGCCGCGGCGCTGGCCGAGCGCATCCGGCGTCGAATGGCAGCGGAGGCCGTCTTCACCGACCAGCACCCGCTGACACTGACCATCAGCATCGGCGTGGTCACCGGAGAGGGTGGCGGTCCCGACTCCGCTTCGCTCATCCAGGCCGCCGACCAGGCCATGTACCGGGCCAAAGGGGCCGGCCGGAACCGCGTAGAGGTCACGGTGCTGGCCGCGGCCGTCGGGCTGACCTGACGCGCGCCGGCCCACCTCGACAAACACCTCCGGCCGCCGACGGCGCCTGGCACCATCCGCGGCCGGGGTTGTTCACAGGCATCCTGGACGCCCGTGGGCGTCAACGCGCCACTATCTAGTCACTCGCACCCCCGCCAGGACCTTCTCCGCCTGGGGGTCCTGCCGGTGGCTGCGGCCCGCTGGCAGGGCGTGTTTCCGGCCCCTCACCTCCGCGGGACCGGCGCCGACGCTCCGGGCCGACCCGGAACCTGTCGACCTGCTGCTTTTGTGCCTCGGTCAGGTCCAGCTTCATCACCTTCTCGAAGAACTTCTCCTCGCCCTGCATCGCCGCCAGCACCTGACGCTGGGCGTCGGTGAGAATCACCTCGGTGACGACCTTCTCGATCAAGGCGCGGAAGTTGGTCCCCCATCGCTCGGGGACGAGCGCCTCGTCGGTGTCCTCGCGCCATTCCTTGATGATCTGGTCGAGCTTGGCCTTCTGCTGGTCGCTCAGGGTCATGTCGCGGGTGATCCGCCGCAGCATCGCCCGCCACTCGATCACCACGTCCTTGACCTTCTCGAGCTGCTCGGCCGTCAGGATCTCCTTGAGCTGGGTCAGCAGTTTTTCGCGCAGGGCCAGCCGCTCCTGATGGAGCTTGCGGACCTGCCCGGTGAGCTCCTTGACCGCAGGCTCATCGCTGGACTCGCGGGCGTCGCGGAACTGCTCGTAGAGGTCGCGGAGCTTGGAACCGTTCTCCCGTTGCCAGGTCCGCGTGCCCTCGCGGAACTCATCGAACAAGGCGCGGACCTTGGCGCCCGCCTCCTCGGTCAACCCCATCTCTTTGATCAGCTCGTCGACCATCCTGGGGGCCGCCAGCCCGCGCATGCCCCTGCCCTCGCGAGTGGCCGGACCTTCACCGCCCGGCCCCGGCGGGGGCGGGGCCTCTTGGGCCAAGACCACCTGGACCGCCAGCAGCGATACCACCACGCCGCTTAGAATCGTCCACATCTGCCTTCTCATAGGGCTCCCTTTCGTTGTCCTGAACTCGCCTGCCCGCCCTACCGTGCCGGCACCACGTGGCGCTCGCCGACGGGCAGCAGGGCGAGCAGAGACCTGTCGCTCGGCATAATGAGGCAAACGCAGAAAGGCAAGAGTTATTGCGGCCCGGGAGCCCCGGCGCGATCGGCAGTAGACGCCGCGGTGGGGGTGGGCTATTCTTTGCCCAGCCGGGGAAAGCCCCGGCGGAAGGCACAGGCCGCGATGCCCAGCAAGTACCCCATGTTCGACCGGCGCCGGTTGCGGATCCTGCCCTTGTCGGACCGGCAACACCTGGTGGACTCCTCCAGCGTCCTGAACGTGGGCGATCGGCCGGAACCGTTTGAGCACGCCGACCTGCCCGCACTGGCCGAGGCCATCCTCCAGGCCCGACGCCGCGGGGCAGCCGTGGTCATGCTCATGGGCGCGCACGTCATCAAGCAGGGGCTCAGCCGCTACCTGATCGACTTCCTGCGCCGCGGCTGGCTGTCGGCCCTGGCGGGGAACGGCGCCTGTGCGATCCACGACTACGAACTGGCCCGCATCGGCGCCACCAGCGAGTCGGTCAGCCGGTACATCGCCACCGGCCAATTCGGCCTGTGGAAAGAGTCCGCCGAGATCAATGACATCGTCACCGCCGCCGCCCGAGCCGGGCTGGGATTCGGTGAGGCCCTGGGCCAGGCGATCGCCGAAAGCCGCTGGCCGCATAGGGAAATCTCCGTCTACGCCGCCGCCTGGCAGGCGGGCGTCCCGGCCACGGTGCACGTCGGCGTGGGCTATGACATCATCCACGAGCACCCCAACTTCGACGCCGCCGCCGCCGGGACCACAAGCGACCGCGACTTCCTGATCCTGACCAAGGTCGTCGAGGGCCTCGAAGGCGGCGTGGTGCTGTGCGTGGGCTCGGCCGTGATGGGGCCGGAGGTGTACCTCAAGGCCCTGGCGATGGCCCGCAACGTGGCCGGCCAGCAGGGCCGGCAGATCCGACACATCACCTCAGCCGTGCTGGACCTGGTGGAACTGACCGGCGCCCAGACGGGCGGCCGTAGGGCCGACCTGCACACCGAGGCCCCCAAGGACAGCCCGGAGTACTACTTCCGGCCGTATAAGACGATGCTGGTGCGCACCGTCGCTGACGGCGGGCGGAGCTTCTACATCCGCGGCGACCACCGCGCCACTATCCCCGCCCTGCATGCCCTCCTAGAAGCAGGAGACAAACGCTAACGGCCCCACGCCGTCCCGCCGCAATGCGGCGGGCTCCTGTCTGGAAAAAGGCTGACCCGTTCGGGTCAGCCTTTTTCATATCGGGGCGGTGGGATTGCACGTTCGCTGCGGGCGCGCCCTTCGGGCGGCCCTCGCTCGGTGGAATCCCCCCGCACGCCTGCTCACTTCGTTCACATGCGCGAGTCTCGCTTCGCGAGCCTCTCCCGATAGCAGAGAGGCCGCCAGAAAGGCGGCCTCTCTGCTATCGGGGCGGTGGGATTTGAACCCACGACCTCTTGACCCCCAGTCAAGCACGCTAAACCAAGCTGCGCCACGCCCCGAGCGTTGTCGCAAACGGCCATTATAGACCCCCTCCCGCAAGCGGCAAGCCGTATTCCCACAGGGCAGTCCGGCGTTTGACCCTGACCGCGGGGGCGGTATAATTGCAGTTCTATACCCTAGGCCAAGTGGGCGGTGGAGAGAAACGAAGATGAACAGGCATTGTGTGAGCTTTTTAGTCGGTTGTGTGGTGGTGTTGCTGTCGCAGCCGTGCGTGGGGGAGTTGGCCGACCTACGGGCGGCCTCGCAGCCCGGCGATTTGCCCCAGGCGAGCATCCCGGCCTTTCCCGGCGCCGAGGGCGCCGGGGCCTTCACGGCCGGGGGGCGCGGCGGCAAGGTGTACGTCGTGACCACGCTGGAGGACTACGCCCCCGGTGAGACGCCGATCCCCGGCAGCTTCCGGGCGGCCGCCGAGGCCGAGGGCAAGAGGATCATCGTCTTCGGCGTCTCGGGGTGGATCACCCTCAAGGCGCCGCTGGACATCAACGATCCGTACGTCACGATCGCGGGGCAATCCGCCCCGGGCGGCGGCGTGGGCGTGCGCGGGGAGACCACGCACATCAGCACGCACGACGTGGTGATCCGCTACCTGCGTTTCCGCCGGGGGCCGGCCGAGCGCGACGCCGCGGCCCGGCGCGGCGACTACGACGCCCTGGGCGGCAACCCGGTGGGCAACATCCTCATCGACCACGTCTCCGCCTCCTGGGGGCTGGATGAGAACCTCTCGATCTACCGGCACATGTACTCCCCGCCAGATGGCGGCAGGGATCGCAAGCTGCCCACGGTGAACGTGACCATCCAGTGGTGCATCTCCAGCGAGGCGCTGAACCCCAACAACCACGCGTTCGGGGCCACCTGGGGCGGACGGAACACCTCGTTCCACCACAATCTGTTTGCCTGCAACACCGGCAGGAATCCCAGCATCGGCATGAGCTTTGACTTCAACTTCGTCAACAACGTGATCTTCAACTGGCGGCACCGCACCGCCGACGGCGGCGACGACGGCTCGCGCGGGAACTTCATCAATAATTACTACAAGCCCGGCCCGGTGACCAGCCAGGGCTCGGTCCGCCATCGCATCGTCAGGCCCGATGGCAGGGACTACCCCCGCGGCGCGACCCGCCCCGCCACACCGCAGTACGGCAAGTGGTACGTCAGCGGCAACGTCGTCGAGGGCAACCCGATGGTCACCGACAACAACTGGGCCGGGGGGGTGCAGTTCGAGGACTTCGAGAGTTACTGGCCGCTGGAGAAGGTCATCGCCAGCGCCCGCGTAGAGGCACCCCAGCCCATGGCGGCGGTGACGATTCAGCCAGCCAAGGAGGCCTATGACCTCGTGCTGGCCGGGGCCGGGGCGACCCTGCCGGTGCGCGATGCGGCCGACAAGCGAGTCGTCGAGTCGGTGCGGACCGGCAAACCGGCCGTCGGCAACGGCATCATCAACGACCCCAAGGAGGTCGGCGGCTGGCCGGACCTGGCCGCAGCACCCGCCCCCGCCGACGCGGACGGCGACGGCATGCCGGACGATTGGGAGAAGGCCCACGGCCTGAACCCCGCCGACCCCTCCGACGCCGCCGGTGACAAGGACAACGACGGCTACACCCACATCGAGGAGTACCTCAACGGCACCAATCCAAGCGAGTTCGTGGACTACAAGAACGCCATCAACAACGTCAACACGCTGAAGCCGCGCAGCTAGCCTCCCCCGCGGCCGCGACAATCCCGAAGCGCTCCCGCCGGTCTGCCCGGCGGGGCGCTTCGGATCTTACCAGTAAAAGCACAGCCGGAGCGGCTGTGCCACAGGTCTAGGGTGAACCT
>JALHTV010000193.1 GCA_022866005.1 Phycisphaerae bacterium | reverse complement strand
GCAGCATCTGTTGCAGCGGCACGGCGACGCCAAGTTCATCGTGACGATGCTCTCGCGGGTCAACCAGCAGGAGCTGTGCGTGCTGGCTCGCAAGTTCGGCCACCTGCACGTGGAGGGCTGCTGGTGGTTCTGCAACAATACCAGCATCATCGAGGAGATGACGCGGATGCGGCTGGAGCTTCTGGGGACGGCCTTCACCGCCCAGCACAGCGACGCCCGCGTGCTCGATCAGGCCATCTACAAGTGGGCCCACGTGCGGGCGATTCTGGCCGACGTCCTGGCCGAGAAGTACCGCGGCCTGTTCACCGCCGGCTGGCGGCCCACCGAGGACGAGATCCGCCGCGACGTGCGGAGCCTGCTGGGCGGGGCGTTTGAGGAATTCTGCAAGAAGTAGTCCCGACCCCCGCCGGTATGCGCCGGGATTAGAGCAAAGCCGTAGAGAAGTAGCGTTCGGCGCGGTCGGGCAGGACGGTGGCGATGTTGCCGTCGATCCGCCCCACCAGTTCCCTCGCGGCCCAGACGTTGGCACCGGAGGAGATGCCCACCAGCAACCCCAGGTCGCGGCCCAGTTGGCGGGTCGTGTCGATCGCGTCTTCGTCGCTGACCTCCACCACCTCGTCCACCAGCTTCACGTCGAGCACGGCCGGGACGAACCCGTCGCCGATGCCCTGGATCTGGTGCAGGCCCGGCTCGTGGCCCAACAGCGCCGAGACGTTCTTGGGCTCCACCGCGACGATCCGCGCCGAGGGTCTGTGCTCCTTGAGGAACGTGCCCACCCCCTGGAGCGTGCCGCCGCTGCCGACGCCGGCCACGAAGCAGTCCACCTTGCCGTCGAGCTGCCGCCACAGCTCCGCGGCCGTCGTGCGGTAGTGCACGGCGGGGTTGGCGGGGTTCTCGAACTGCTGCGGCACGAACACCCGCTTGTCCGCAGCGGCCATCTCGCGCACGCGCTGGACGGCGCCCGCGATGCCCTCCTCGTCGGGCGTGAGGATCAGCTCGGCGCCCAGGGCGCGGATGATCTTCTTGCGCTCCTCGCTCATGCCCTCGGGCATGACGATCTGCACGCGATAGCCCTTCAGCCGCCCCACCAGCGCCACGCCTATCCCCGTATTGCCGCTGGTCGGCTCGACGATGATGGAGTCGCCCCGCAGCAGCCCGTCGCGCTCACCGGCTTCGATCATCGCCAGCGCCACGCGGTCCTTGATGCTGCCGCCGGGATTGAGGAACTCGGCCTTGGCGTAGATTCTCTCCCCCTTCAACTGGATCAGGGGCGTGTTGCCGATCAGGTCCAGAACGTTGTCCGTCAACATACCGCTGCCCTACTGAATCATTCTGCCCCACCCGTTACTTGCCCAGCTCTCGGCTGCGCTCGGCCGCGGCGCGGACGGCGGCGATGAGGGCGTCCATGACCCCCGCGGCCTCGAGCGACTCCATCGCCCGCTGCGTGGTGCCCCCCGGACTGGTGACCCGCGCCCGGAGCACCTGGGGTGACTCCCCGGTCTCGCTAAGCATCCGCCCCGCCCCGGTGCACGTGGCTGAGGCCAGGGCGCGGGCGACGTCCTGGGGCAATCCCTCAGCGACGCCCGCGGCCACCATCGCCTCGATGAGGTAGAAGAAGTACGCCGGCCCCGAGCCCGACACGGCCGTCACCGCGTCTAGCAGCGCCTCGTCCACCCGGCAGGTGATCCCGCCGGCGGCGAACAGCCGCTGCGTCCAGTCCAGGTCCTCTGGGGTCGCCCGGGGACCGGCGGCGATGGCGGAGGCGCCGCACCCGACGAGCATGGGCGTGTTGGGCATCACGCGGACGATCCTCCCGCGCCCGCCCAGGCGCTGGTCGATTGCAGCCGTGGTCACCCCCGCGGCGATAGAGATCACCGTCGCCTGGGGGCGAACGGCCGGGGCGATCTCCGTCAGCACGCGCGGCAGCACCTGCGGCTTGACGGCCAGCAGCACGCGCGGGCAGGCCGCGGCGTCGGCGTTGTGGGCCGTACACGCGGCGCCCAGCCCCTCCAGCACCCGGCGCCTCTCGGCGGCAGGATCGGCCGCCATGATCGCACCGGCCTTCAGCACCTCGGCGCGGACCACCCCGCGCACGATGGCCTCAGCCATGTTCCCGGCCCCGACGATGCCCAGTTCGTGCGCTGCCATGTCGTCTGTCTCGCTCGGCCCGCCAGACTAACCCAACCCGCCGGGGATGAAAAGCCCTCTGTCGGGGCGTGGCCAGGGGGCTTCAGTTCACCGGGACAGGGGACTACAATGGGCCGGCTGAAAATCCCGCAAGGCACCTCTTAAGGAGTTCGACCATGACGCGCACCGTTCGTCCCATGATCCTCGTCTTGCTCGCCGTGGCGGCGGTGGGGGCCGTGGCCGCCTTGGCCGTGAGCACGTCCGCCCCAACATCCGCACCGGCCATGACCCTGCCCCCGCCGGCCACGACCGGCCACATGTCGCTGGAGGAGGCCCTGGCCACGCGGCGGTCCGTCCGGCACTTCCAGTCCACCCCGCTGACACCCAAGCAGATCGGCCAACTCTGCTGGGCCGCCCAGGGCGTGACGGAGCCGAAGCGCGGCCTGCGCACGGCCCCCTCGGCCATGGCCAAGTACCCGCTGGAGCTTTACGTCGTGACGGCCGAGGGCGCGCGGCACTACGTCCCCGCCGCCCACGCGCTGGAACCCTGCCAGGGGAGCGATCTCCGCGCGACACTGGGCCGCCAGCGCACCGTCGCGGAGGCGCCGGCGGTCTTCGTCTTCACCGCCGTGCCCAGCCGAATGGGAGGGCGCTTCCCCCAGCGCACGCAACGATGGATAGACCTGGAGGTCGGGCACGCCGCCCAGAACCTGCTCCTCCAGGCCGTGGCCCTGGGACTGGGCGCCGTGCCGGTGGGAGGCTATGAGGAGGCAGCCGTGGCCCAGGCCCTCCAGTTGCCCGAGGGGCAGCAAGTCTGTTACCTGGTCCCCGTAGGCACGCCGGCCGGGTCAGGTCCGTAGGCCGGGGCGCCGCGGCGGGCTAGAATGGGGGGCCGCCGATCTACGATCGGCCATGTTGGGAGATTGACCATGACGGGTAATATCTGCACAAGCACGGTGGCGTCCCTGGGCGTCATCGCTGTCCTGGCCTTCGCGCTGGTGTGCCTGGCTGCCTCGATGAGCCAGCGCGCGGGCGCCCTGCCGCCGCCGGCACTCAAGGGCGGCAAGTCGCTTGAGGAAGTCCTGGCGACGCGGCGGAGCGTGCGGCGGTTCGAGCCCACCCCGCTCACCGCCCAGCAGCTCGGTCAGCTCTGCTGGGCCGCCCAGGGCATCAGCGACCCGCGGGAGCGCTTCCGCACCTGCCCCTCGGCGGGGGCGCTGTACCCGCTGGAACTCTACGTAGCCACGGCCGAGGGAGTGAGCCACTACGTCCCCGCTACCCACACCTTGGAGCGCCACCTGGACGGCGACGTGCGCCCGGCGCTTCAGCGCGCGGCCTTGGGCCAGCCCTATGTCGGTCAGGCGCCGGCGGTGTTCGCCATCGCCGCGGTGGCGGAGCGCACGGAACGAAAGTACGGCCAGCGCGCCGCGCGCTACGTGCACATGGAGGTCGGCCACGCCGGGCAGAACCTCCTGCTCCAGGCAGTGGCGTTGGGGCTGGGCGCGGTGCCGGTGGGGGCGTTTGACGACAGCGCGGTCGCCCAGGCGCTCCACTTGCCCGCCGAGCAGGCCGCGCTCTACCTCATCCCCGTGGGCGAGCCGAGGCCCTAGGCTGCCCGGCCGCGGCCGGGCGCGTCACTCCAGGTTGGCGTGGCGCTGGCGGTAGGCGGACAGGTCCAGCTTCAGGCGCTCCGACAGCACGTTGAACACCGCGTCCAGGCAGAGGCTCGCGGCGTGCTCGAAGACGGCCGCCCGCAGCACGATGTCGTCCTCGCGGGCGGGGATGATGACGGCCTTGTCGGCCATGCGGGCGAGCAGACCCTCCGGCTCGGCCGTCAGGGCGACCACCGTGGCGCCGAGCTGCCGGGCCCGGCGGGCGATGTAGTCGGTGATGCCGGTGGCCCCGGTGCAACTGATGGCCACCAGCAGGTCCCCCGGGCCTGTGGCGGGGGTGATCGTCTCTCCGGGGACAAAGGTCGGCAGCCCCGCGTGCATCAGGCGCATGCCGAAGCTGCGGGCCACCAGGCCGCTGCGCCCGGCGCCCGTGACAAACGTCCGCCGCGCCCGCGGCAGCATCTCCGCCAGCTCCAGCAACCCCGGCCAATCGGCCTGGTCCATCACGGTCGCGATCCGCTTCAGCAGATCCTGACCGGCCACCCGCACTGTGTCTCTATCCGACATGGAGCACCTTTGACGATTGACAATCGACGATTGAGCGACACGGGCACCGCGCAGCTTCCGCTTCAATTATCAATAGTCCATGGTCCATCGGCAATCATCCAATGGCGGGCCCGCCGCCCTTCTGGTCCCAGCGGGCCAGGTTGAGCACACGCCCCAACGTGCTGCCGGCGCGGATCTCGGTGCGGATGCGGTTCTCCTCCTCCAGCACATGGGCGGCGCGGTTGGCCATCTCGACGGCCTTGTCCTTCGGCAAGACCATCACACCATCGTCATCGGCCACGATCCAGTCACCGGGACAGATTCGCTGTCCGGCGATCGTGATGGGCACGTTGATCTCGCCCAGCCCCTTGGGGTCACCGGCG
>JALHTV010000192.1 GCA_022866005.1 Phycisphaerae bacterium | reverse complement strand
TTGCAGCCAGTGCAGGCTGCGCTGGCGGCAGTCGGTCCCATCCAGGCGGATTGCCCCCGCGGTCGGTTCGTAGAACCGACACAGCAGGCTCACGACCGTGGTCTTGCCGCCGCCGGTGGGGCCGACCAGCGCGATGGTCTGCCCGGCGCGGACGGTGAGGTCGAAGTCTTCCAGCACGGGTTGGCCTTGCTTGTAGGAGAAGCTGACGTTGTCGAAACGGATCTCGCCGATGCGATTGGCCTGGCCGTCGAGGGCGGCGCCGTCGACCGGGCCGCGGGCAGCCTGGGCGGCGATGGCCGCCAGGACCCCCGGAGAGTCCTTGATCTCCGTCTCGGTCGCCAGCAAGCTCATCACGCGCTCGGCCGAGGCCTGGGCGCCGTGGACCTCCGTGACCACGTTCGCCAGCTCGTGCACGGGCTGGAAGAACTGCTGCGTGGCGTTGAGGAACAGGACCATCGTGCCGATGCTGATGACGGTCTCTAAGGCGGCGCCGCCGCCGAACCACAGGGCCAGCCCGGTGCCCGTGGCGGCGATCGTCTGCACCAGCGGGTAGTAGGCCGCGGACTGCAGCGCCCGGCGAAACGAGTGGCGGAACATGTCGGTCGAGAGGGTCTGGAACTCCTGGAGGTTCTGATCCTCGCGGACTAACGTCTTGGTGGTCTTGACCGCCGCCAGCTCCTCGTTGTAGCCGGCGGTGAGCAGCGAGTTGATCCGTCGCACCGCTCGGCTGGCCTGGAGAATCCGCCGCGTGAAGACCTTGCTGATCCACACCATCGGCGGGATCACGGTGAACACGATCAGCGCCAGCCACCACTTGAGATACAGCATGATGCCGGCCAGGGCGATCATCATGAACACGCCCCAGACCAAGTCCATCAGGCCCCAGGCGAAGAGCCTCCCCAACCGCTGGCAATCCGTGGTGCCGCGGGCCATCAACCAGCCGATGGGGTGGCGGTCGTAGTAGGCAAAGTGCAGCTCCTGGAGCTTGTCGAAGACGCCGCGCCGGATGTCGTGGGCGATGCTCATGGAGCACTTGCCCGCCATGCGGATCAGGCCGTACACGCAGCAGGCCATCGTGACCAGCAGGCCGAGGTAGACCCCGCCTCCCCAGAGCATCCCCGCTCGGTGGCCGCCCACGGCGGCGTCGATGACCTTGCGCGTGGCCAGGTTGAAGCCGGCCTCGCAGCCGGCCGTGACGGCGGCGATGCCCATCAGGATCGCCAGATACGGCCGGTACGGCCGCGCGAAGCGCAGCATGTCGCGCCACAGTTGCCAGTTGAGGTGTCCGGCGTATTCCTCTTCCGTGAGCGCTTGGACTGGCATGGTCTACCTCGGATTCTCTTGGGCGCCGGCCGGGTCGGGGCCGCCGTCGTCCAATTCGTGCGACAGATCTTCTTCCAGGCTGCTCTGGATCGTCCACAGGCGGCGGTACAGGCCCTCCTGCCGCAGGAGCTGGGCGTGCGTGCCGATCTGGGCCACGCGGCCGTGCTCCAGGACGACGATCCGGTCGGCCTGCATCAGCGTCGAGAGGCGGTGCGCGATGATCAGCGTGGTGCGCCTTCCATGGCGGTGGCGCAGGGCGGAGAGGATCAGGGCCTCCGTCTGCGTGTCCACGGCGCTGAGGGCGTCGTCCAGGATCAGGATGGGCGGGTCCTTGAGCACCGCCCGCGCCAGCGCCACACGCTGGCGCTGCCCGCCGGACAGCATCACCCCGCGCTCGCCCACGAGCGTGTCGTAGCCTTGCTCGAAGGATTGGATGGACTCATCGATGCACGCGGTGGCCGCGGCCTGGGCGATGGTCTGGTCGCTGGCCTGCGCGTGGGCGATCGTGATGTTCTCCCGCAGGGTCTTGGAGTACAGGAACGGCTCCTGGAGCACCACGCCCACCTGCGAGCGGACGACGTGGCGGTCCATCTCGGCCAGCTCCCGGCCGTCAAGGGTCACCGAACCTTCCGTGTAGTCGTACAGGCGCAGGAGCACGTGGATCAGCGTGCTCTTGCCGGAGCCGGAGGGGCCCAGGATCGCCACGGTCTGCCCAGCGGGCACGTCGAACGTCACGCCGCTCAGCACCGGTTGGCGGCCGAAGGCGAAGCGCAGGTCGCGGAAGCGGATCTCTCCGCGGGCCGCCTGAGGGGCTCCGCGGGGGGTGACCGGTGGGACCCCGGCGGCCGCGAGCTCCGCCGCCCGTGCGGCCAGCACCGACCGTGTGGGCAGCGCGGGCTCCTGGGGCTGGTCCAGGATCTCCCGCACGCGTCCCAGCGAGACCAGCGCCTGGCCAATGTCCGTCAGGACGCGGCCCATCTGGCGCACCGGCCACAGCAGGCGGCTCTCGTATCCTAGGAAGGCGACGACCACGCCCGCGGTGACCTGTCTGGTCAGCATCCAATAGGCCCCGACGAACAGGACCAGCCCGTACTGCACCATGACCAGGAAGTCCGAACTGGACCAGTACGCCGACAGCAGGTTCATGAGGTCCAGGCCCGTGTCGCGGTAGCGGGCGTTGGCCTGGCCGAACTTGCCGCGTTCGAAATCCTGCCGCGCGAACGCCCGCACCACGCGGATGCCCGAGAGGTTCTCCTGGAGCACCGTGGTCATCTTGCCCTCGGCCTCGTCGTGAATCCTGAAGGTGGTCTTGACCTTGGAAAAGAACACCAGCGCGAACACCATGATCAGCGGCAGCATGGCCATGGCCAGGGCCGTCATCGGGGCGCTGAGGGCGAGCATGAACGGCAGCACCCAGGCCACCATGACCACGGCACGGGTCACCTCCACCACCTGGTGCGACAGGAACATGCGGATCGTCTCCACGTCGCTGGTGCACCGCTGCACCAGGTCGCCGGTCGGGGCACCGTCGTGGTAGGTGCACGGCAGGTGCTGAAGATGGTCGTACAGGCGATCGCGCAGACCCCGGGCGATGGCCTCGCTGGCCTGGGCGCACCATCGGGCGCGCACGTAGCCGAACAGGCCCGACAAGGCCGCAAAGAGGACGATGCCGACACAGCCGATCCACAGGTTGGTCACCAGGAAGCTGCGGCCGCCCAGCGACGCGACGATCCGCCCCAGCCAGGCCGGGCCGCGCAGGGTCTCACCGGAGACCAGGTCCACCCCCACGCCGAGGATCAGCGGGATGACGTACGACAGCGGGATGGAAACCACCATCGCGCCGAACGCGCCGAAATATCGCAGGCGGTGCCCGCGCATCAGAGGCCACAGTGTCCTGGACTTCCTATGCATGACGGACCTTCCCGACGGACCTCGACCCACAACAAGTCAACTATCCCGCTCGCAAGATAAGCAGGTTCGCGTGGAGGTGAGTCTCAAGAGAAGAACCCGCTCATCCTCGGCGAGCGGGTCCTGCATTCGTGCCCAGATTATCCAGACACGCCCACCCGCCTACCGGCGGAGGCCAACGATGGGGCTAGCGTGGATAAACATGGGCGTTCTCCGTAACACAGATTTCGCCAAGTATGCCGACCAGCATGCTGCTTGCAAGCAAAAAAGTGGCAAAAAATGAAGAGGAAGCTACCGCCGGGCCGGCCGGTTCCTTGTCGCCCGGCGCCTGCGGCCGCTATAGTGAAACCCAATACCAGCCCTCGGAGAAACCGTGGACCTCCTGGCCGACCTCAATGAACCGCAGCGACAAGCCGTCTGCCACGTGGACGGTCCGCTGCTGGTCCTGGCGGGGGCCGGCTCGGGCAAGACGCGCGTCATCACCCGCCGCGTGGCCTACCTGATCTCCCGCGGGGTCCCGCCGCGGAACATCCTGGCCGTGACGTTCACCAACAAGGCCGCCGATGAGATGCGACGCCGCGTGCTGGAACTCCTGGCCCCGCCAGGGGCTACCGTGGCCACATTCCACGCCTTCTGCGCCCGGCTGTTGAGGGAGTTCGCTCACCTGGCGGGGCTGTCGGGCGACTATGGTATCTTCGACCGCGACGACCAGCTCCGCCTGGCGAAGCGCGCCGTCGAGACGCTCGACCTGCCCGGCGGCCCCGCACCGGCCGAGGCCCTGACCGCCATCTCCCGCGCCAAGAACGCCCTCCAAGGCCCCGGGGCCTTCGCCGAGCAGGCCGACACGCCGTACCACCGGGCCGTGGCGGAGGTCTACCGCGAGTACGAAAAGCTCCTGGCCGCCCATCACGCGGTGGACTTCGACGACCTGTTGCTGCGGACCGCCTGCCTGCTCCGCGACCGCCCGGACATCCGCGAGCTGCTGGGGCGGCGCTTCCGCTACGTCCTGATCGACGAGTACCAGGACACCAACCACGCCCAGTACGTCATCGCCCACGGGATTGGGCTCGACCACGAGAACATCGCCGTCACGGGCGATCCCGACCAGAGCATCTACGCCTGGCGCGGCGCGGACATCGGCAACATCCTGGAGTTCGAGAACGACTATCCCAACGCGGTCGTCGTCCGCCTGGAGGAGAACTACCGCTCCACCTCGCCGATCCTCGCCGCCGCCTCGCGCCTGATCGCCCACAACGCCCGGCGCAAGCGCAAGGACCTCTGGACTCGCCGGCAGGGCGGGGTAAACGTCCGCGTGGTCCGCCTGGACGACGAGCACGCCGAGGCCCGCCACGTCGCCTCGTGCGTCGCCGAGGGCCTGCGCAGCGGCCGGGGCGGCGAGACGGCCGTGTTCTACCGCGTCAACGCGCTGTCGCGCGTGCTGGAGGAGGCGATGCTGAAGGCGGGCATCGCCTATCGCGTGGCCCGCGGCGTGGAGTTCTACAACCGCAAGGAGATCAAGGACGTCGTCGCCTACCTGCGGGTGCTGGTCAACCCGGCCGACGACCTGAGCTGCCGGCGCATCATCAACACGCCGCCGCGCGGCATCGGCCAGGCCACCGTGGACAAGCTGGCGCAGTGGGCCGCCTCGGCCGGTGTGCCCCTGCTGGAGGCCTGCCGCCGGTCCGACCAGGCCCGACTGGGCACCGGGCCGGCCAAGAAGGTTGCGGCGTTCGTCGCGGTCGTTGACGACTTGTCGCAAGAGCTGGACCAGCCGGTCGGGCGGATCGTCGAGCAGGCCGTCCGGCGCAGCGGGCTGGAGCAGGCACTCGCGGCCGACGAAGAAGGCCGCCAGGCGAGGGCCAACGTGGACGAGCTGATCACCGCCGCCACGGAGTTCGACGCGGCCGAGGGCGGCCGCCTGGCCGACTTCGTCCATCGCATCAGCCTGGTCAGCGACGCCGAGCTCCTGGAGGGCGCCGGGGCCGTGACGCTGATGACCCTCCACGCGGCCAAGGGGCTGGAGTTCGATACCGTGTTCCTGGTCGGCTGCGAGGACGGCCTGCTGCCGTTCCACCGCCCCGACGGCCAGGCCCACCCGACGAGCTGGCGAACGATGCCGCGCGACGACCTGGAGGAAGAGCGCCGCCTGGCGTTCGTCGGCATGACGCGGGCGCGCGACCAGCTCGTGCTGACCGCTGTTAGCCGGCGGATGCTCCGCGGCCAGACGGCCAGCCAATCTCCCTCGCCGTTCCTGGGCGAGCTGGACGGGGAGGGTGTGACCGTCGAAGACGCCACTAGCCCCGCGGTCGAGCTGCCGGGTCGGCGGCGCTGGGCGGCCCGGCGCGGCGGGTTCTACGCGGACGTGGACGAGCGCGCGGCCATCGAGGCGATGGAAGCCGCCGCAGCCGTCCCGCCGGAGTACGAGTACCTCAAGGTCGGCTGCTGGGTGCACTCGCCGCGCTTCGGGGCCGGAAGGGTGGTCAAGCTCGCCAACTCCTGGCCCGACACCCGTGTCATCGTGGACTTCACCCAACACGGGCGCAAGACGCTCGTGCTGCGACTGGCTCAACTGGAGGTCACGGGCGACAGACCCGGCTAGACGGAGCCTGTCAACAGCTCCCCGAGACGCCGCCCGGCGGTTGCGGTGTCGCCTGTATCCAAGGCCCCGGCGGCGCCGGTGAGCAGCTTCGCCTGGCGGGGGGTGAAGGCCATGGGACGGTGTGGGTCTACCTCGGCCAGGCCCAACGCGGCCAGGATGGCCTGCTTCAACGCATCCAGCCCCTCATTCCTCTGCGCCGAGACCGCCAGGCCCGCAAAGCCCGCCGGCGCCGGGGCGAGGTCGGACTTGGCCCAGATAGGCAGGATGTTCTTGGCGTGCAGCCAGACTGGCGCAGCGGTGACCCGCTCGGCGCTGACCAGCAGGATCAGCTCGGCCTGCTCAATGCGCTGGCGGGCGCGGGCGACCGCTTCGGCGTCGATGCCCGCGGCTCGACTGGGCTGGCCGAAGTCCGGGGCTTCCCACAGCCCGGCGGTGTCGGTCAGCCAGATCGGCACCCCGCGGAGGATCGCCAGCTCCCGGACCCAGTCCCGCGTGGTCCCGGCCGTGGCGTGCACGATGGAGACCTGCCGCCCGACCAGCGCGTTGGCCAGCGTGCTCTTGCCCACGTTGACCGGACCCGCAAGGACGACCTCTGCCGGCCTCAACAGCCGCTGCATGACAGACAATCCTGCGGCCGCCGCACGCAGCTCGGCGGATAGCGACCTTGTGCGCCTGCGCGCTTGGGTCGCTGCCAGGGCGGTGCCCGCCAGTTCACTCAGGCCGGCGGACCACTGCTGCGTCACGGCTGCGACGACCAGGTCGCTGCGGGCTTCGGCCAGGGCATGGAGCATCTCGGTGCCGCTGGCGGGGTTGTTCCGTCGCGGATGCACCAGGGGCAGGCTCTCGGTGGCCGCCGGGGCGGCCGGCAACACCGCTGCGCCGCGTGCGGCCAGCAATTCGAGCGTCCTTCGCGCCACGGCCGGGCCGCCGTGGATGTTGATCTCGCAGACGCCGCCGCGGCAGCAGACGATCGCCTCGTCGAGGGTCTCTCGCCCGTCGACCAGCCGGCCCAGGCGCAGCACGTCGTCACCGCCGAGGGTGTGGGAGCGCAGCGGGCGGAAGATGTCCGCGATCACCTCCGCGCCGCCGTCGCCGGCCAGGACGATCACGGCGATGCCACCGCGCCCGGGCGGGGTCTGCAATGTGGCGGTGAGGGGGGGCATCTATTTCAGCAGCGTGCGGTAGTAGGCCGCCGCCACGCCGCGCAGGACCAGGTCGGGCACGATGGACTGGACCAGGCTCGAGGAGTTCACGTCCCCGGCGACCAGCGCCGCATCGCCGCCGGTCAGGATCACCACCGGCCAGTGGCCCAGTTCGGTGGCGTAGGCCTCCGCCAGCTCCCGCAGCGCCCCGCGGGCGCCGTACACCAGCCCGGACAGGATCGCCTGGCGGGTGTCCTTGCCGCAGGCGGCGGCGGGGGCGGCCAGCTCCACCCGCGGCAGTTGCGCGGTGCCTTCTTGCAGGCTGCGGGCGGACATATCCAACCCGGGCAGGATCGCCCCGCCCTGGAAGATACCCTCGTCGTTGACGTAGTCGATCGTGATGGCGGTGCCGATGTCGGCCACCACGCATGCCACGCCCAGGCGGTCGAACGCCGCCGCGGCGGCGCACAGGCGGTCGGTGCCGGTGGCGGAGGGGTTGTGGAGGCTGGTGTCGATGGGCGAGGGCAGGTCGCGCCCGACGACCAGGACCCCCTCGCCGGTGGCCTCGGCTGCGGCAGCCTCCAGGGCCTTCAGGGCGGCGGGGTTCACGCTGCACGCGACCAGCTTGCGCGGCGGGGGGATCTCGCGCCACAGCGCCGCCAGGGCAGGCCCCAGGCCCGACAGCTCCCCCACGCGGACGGTCCGCATGGGCGTCACCTCGTCACCCTTGACGCAGGCCAGGTGGATCGCGTGGTTGCCCACGTCGCAGGCCAGCACACCGGGGATGCTCTCGATGTCCATGGGCCTATCGGCGGCTTTGCGGCGCCGCGGGGCGCCGTTTCGGTGGCTTCTTGGGTGGGCGGGGCTCCTCGTCCTGGGCGCCCAGTTCAGCCAATGTCTTCCATATCCGCCGGACGAGCTGGGGTAAACCCCTTCCCGTCACCGCGCTGATGGCCACGACGTCGGTCGGGACGGCCTTACGAAACGCGCGGAGCTGGGCGTCGGCGCCCGTGAGGTCCATCTTGTTGGCGACGACGATCTCGCTCTTGGTGGCCAGGGCGGGGGAGTAGGAGGCCAGTTCCCTGCGGATTGCGCGGTAGTCCTCCGCCGGGTCGCTGCCGGAGATGGGGCA
>JALHTV010000191.1 GCA_022866005.1 Phycisphaerae bacterium | reverse complement strand
CGGCGGGGCGGACTTCCGGCTCCTGTCGATGGGCATGAGCCAGGACTACGCCGTGGCCGTGGAGGAGGGGGCGACCACCCTGCGGATCGGGAGGGCCTTGTTCGGGCCGGTGAGGTAGCACCAGCGCAAGGGCAACCTTGACAGAGGCTTGCCCGAAGCAAGCCTGGACAGACTTCACCTGCCAAAGCTGCCCCGCCGGCGGGTGGACCGGTCGATATGGCACTTTGCGGCAGGGCACGGGCAATTTGTAACATGCTGCAAAAGCTGGCATTAGCCCCTTGGCACGTTGGTTGCTCCTGGTTTGACTGAGGCAGTCTATCCGCAGGGCGAGGCCGCCGGCTGACCAGCCGGCGGGGGGGCCTTAGACCGGAAAGCGAGCGAACAGCATGGCGTCCAAGAAGATCATCGGAATCGACCTGGGCACGACCAACTCCGTGGTGGCCCTGATGGAAGGGGCCAGCACCAAGGTGCTCATCAACCAGCAGGGCAGCCGGCTGACGCCGTCGGTGGTGGGCTTTACGGACAAGGGCGAGCGGTTGGTGGGTCAGCCCGCCCGGCACCAGCAGATCACCAACCCCAAGAACACCGTCTACTCCATCAAGCGCTTCATGGGCCGGCGGCACAACGAAGTGGCCGTCGAGGAGAAGATGGTCCCCTTCGAGGTGATCGGCGGCCCGGAGGAGTTGGTGAAGGTCCGTGTGCGCGCCAAGGACTACACCCCCCAGGAGGTCAGCGCGATGGTCCTGGGCGACCTGAAGAAGACGGCCGAGGACTACCTGGGCGACAAGGTCGAGCGGGCGGTCATCACTGTACCGGCCTACTTCAACGACTCGCAGCGCCAGGCCACCAAGGAGGCGGGGGAGATCGCGGGGCTCAAGGTCGAGCGGATCATCAACGAGCCGACCGCGGCGGCCTTGGCCTACGGGCTGGACAAGAAGACGAACGAAAAGGTCGCCGTGTTCGACTTCGGCGGCGGCACGTTCGACATCTCCATCATGGACATCGGCGAGAACGTCTTTGAGGTGCTGAGCACCAACGGGGACACGCATCTGGGCGGCGACGATCTGGACGAGGTGCTCATCAACTACGTGGCCGACGAGTTCAAGCGCCAGGAAGGCATCGACATCCGCAAGGACGCCATGGCCCTGCAGCGGCTGAAGGAGGCGTGCGAGAAGGCCAAGTGCGAGCTGTCGACCGCGATGGAGGCCAACGTCAACCTGCCGTTCATCACCGCCACCGCCGAGGGCCCCAAGCACCTGACGATGACCCTCACGCGGGCCAAGTTGGAGCAGCTCTGCGAGCCGGTGTTCCAGCGGCTGGTCAACCCCTGCAAGCAGGCCCTGTCGGACGCCAAGCTCACGGCCGAGGATATCGACGAGGTCGTGCTGGTGGGCGGGTCGACCCGCATCCCACGGGTGCGCCAGATCGCCAAGGACCTGTTCGATAAGGAGCCGAACAAGTCCGTCAATCCTGACGAGGTGGTGGCCCTCGGCGCGGCCATCCAGGCGGCGATCCTGGCAGGGGAGGTCGAGGAGCAGATGGTCCTGCTGGACGTCACGCCGCTGTCGCTGGGCGTGGAGACCCTGGGCGGAGTGATGACCCGGCTCATCGAGCGCAACACGACCATCCCCACCGAGAAGAAAGAGGTGTTCTCCACCGCCGCGGACAGCCAGACGGAGGTCACGATCCACGTGCTCCAGGGTGAGCGGGAGTTCGCCCGCGACAACCGCACGCTGGGCCGGTTCAACCTCACGGGCATTCCGCTGGCCCCGCGCGGCGTGCCGCAGATCGAGGTGGCGTTCAACATCGACGCCAACGGCATCCTGAACGTCTCGGCCAAGGACATGGCCACCGGCAAGGAGCAGTCCATCGAGATCAAAGGCTCCAGCGGCCTCAACCAGGCCGAGATCGATACGATGCGCAAGGACGCGGAGACCCACGCCGATGAAGACCGCAAGCGCCGCGAGCTGGTGGACCTCAAGAACCAAGGCGACGCGATGGCGTATCAGATGGAGAAGCTGCTCCGCGAGCAGGGCGCGAAGGTCTCCGCGGCCGATCGCAGCAACATCGAGATGGCGATCTCCGCGCTGAAGGACGCCATCAAGGGCGACGACGCCCAGGCGATCCAGCGGGCGATGGAGAATCTCGAGCGCCAGTCCCACAAGGTGGCCCAGGACATGTACAAGGCCGCCGAGCCCGCCGGCAAGACCGCTCCACCGCCGGGCGACCAGGCCCCCAAAGGCGGGGGCAAGGGCGGCGACGACGTCATCGACGCCGAATACGAGGTCAAGGAGTAACGGCGGCCGGACGTTTCTGAAGGCCGACGGCGGGCCTGGCAGGATGGACGAATGATCCGCAGCGTGCCTGTGGTCGTGTGGGTAGCCGTGGCCTTGGCCGGCTGTGCGCAGGAGCGGGGCGTGGTGTATCCCTATCTTAACGATCGCGCCCGCGATCGGGGGCTGGTCATCGTCCTGCCGGGCGTCGAGGGGCGCAGTCCCTTCAACGAGGCCATCTGCGAGGGCCTGGTCGACGGGGGCGTCACCTGGGCCGTCGATATGGCCGACTGGACGACGTCCGTGCCCATGAACTACCTGGTCAACCTGCGGGACCAGTCGGGCAACCGCCTCCGGGCCCAGGCCATCGCGGACGACATCATGCGCTACCGCATGGCCTACCCCAGGACCCCGGTGGTGCTGGTGGGTCAGAGCAGCGGGGGAGGCATGGCCGTCTGGGTCGCGGAGGCCTTGCCGCCCACCGAACGGATCGAAGGCATCATCATGCTCGCCCCCTCGCTGTCCCCGGGCTATTCGCTGGACTCCGCCTTGCTGCGGACCCGCCGGGGCATCGTGAACTTCTACTCCGCACGCGATTGGGTCATCCTCGGTATGGGCACGACGCTGTCGGGCACGATGGACGGGCTGCACACCTCCTCAGCCGGCCGGGTGGGCTTCGAGCCGCCGCTGGTCGGGCGCTCGGCGGCGCTGTATGAGCGCAAGCTCTTCCAAATCCCCTGGCAGGCGGCCATGTCCGAGGCCGGCAACCCCGGGCTGCACCTGACCAGCGGGGCCCGGGTGTTCGTGGCGGCCTACGTTGCGCCGCTGGTGCTGGCCGGGACGTGGGACTTACCGACGGTCCAGGCGATCACCTCCGGAGAGCCTCCCAGCGCACTCCCGGCGATCATAGGGCGCCCAAGCAACCGCGCATCGCCCCCGACCCGGGCGGCTACGGCCCCCAGCAGACCCGCTCCAACGCCCACCCCTCCGCGCGCAGCACCGTGGCCGGATACCTACCCGATCATGGCACCCAGGCCGGCGGGCACGGGGGGTTGACCAGGCGGCCTTCGGTGGGGGGGTCCCGCTCCTTGCGCCTGGGAAAGGGCGCGGAAGTCCGGACCTAGGCCTGCGAGCCCATGGCCGCGTGGAGTTCATGCAGATGCTTGAGGATCCAGGCGACCTTGCGCTGGACCATGTTCAGGAAGGCAAAGCCGTCGATCCGCCCGAAGCTGCCCGTGGCCGCGATGGGCAGAACGGCCTCGGCGATCATGGCCTCGCACATCAGGAAGGGCACGGCCCGGCGCTCGCCCGGGGAGGGGGGACAGACCTCGGCGTACCCGGCCATAAACGCGCCGAACCGCGGCAGGTCCACCTGCTCGGGCCAGACGGTGGTGTCGTCACTCCCGCCGATGATGGAGAATTGCAGCGCCCCGTTGGCCAGGTCGATCACGCGCTGCTGAAGGCGGGCAGCGTCGTAATCCACCACGGCCACGACGGCCTGGTCGCGGAAGAGCATGTTCCCGGGGTGCCAGTCCCCGTGGACGATCTGCTCGTTCCATGAGCGCAGCCCGGCGTTGTCGGACTGCTGCCCGCAGAATCGGTAGGACTCGGCCAACCACTGGGCCGCGGCGGTGACGACCTCGGGCTGGGGACGGCGGTCCAGGGGCAGGGCGCCGACGGTCGGGTGGACGGCCTGGCGGACGCTGTCGGCGTCGTGGTAGCTGCCGCTGGGCAGGCGGAAGGTGCTCCGGAAGTCGGCCAGCAGGCTGTGGTACAAGGCCAGCGCCCTGCCGGCGGAACGCGTGGCCTGGGGCGATGCGTCGTAGCTGCCGCCCTCGACGTACTCGAACAT
>JALHTV010000190.1 GCA_022866005.1 Phycisphaerae bacterium | reverse complement strand
GCCGAGGCCATCTGGCGGACCAGCGCGTCGGCGTCGCGGGCCAGCAGGTCGATCGTCTTCTGGGCCTTGCCCTCCCCGCCCGCCGACAGCAGCTCCACCAGGCGGAATCGCACCAGGGGGCTGGAGTCGGTCGCGGCGGGCGACAGCACCTTGAGGATGTCCTCGTCGAGGGAGGCCTGGCCCAAGGCGGCGACCATCTCCGCCCGGACGGCCTCACTGGGGTCCTGCATGACCTTGCCGACCATGGCCAGCAGCACGGGCTTGCTCACCACGCCTTTCAACGGATTGGGCAGGCGGGTCTTGAACAGTTGCACGTCACGGACGAGCGTCACCAGCTCCGCCAGTTGCCGCACGGCTCGCATTCGCCGCGGCAGGTCCCCGCGGAGCAGGTCCGTCATGAGGACCCGGAGGGAATATCGATAGGTGGAGACCCACTGCGCCGCATCGTTGCGGTCGAAGTCGCCCAGGAGGCTCCTCCGCGTGACGACCAGCGGCGCCACGGTCACCGTGGGGACGGAACTGGCGATTTCCCGGCCGCGCTGGACCGGATCGAGCCTACCCGTGACGGTCAGCTCGACGTCCTCCAGCGGAGAGCGGGCCAGGAAGTACTCCAGCTCGCCCACGTCAATGCGGACGACGGTGCGGACGCTTTCCCCGGGCGGCAGGTACTTCGGCGCCGGCCAGATCACCATGGGCAGGTTGCCAAATCGCTCCTGCGTCAGCCCGCGGACGGTTGCCTCCAGGCTCATGGTGGGCCGGATCAGCCCCCCGTCCCACAGAGGCACCGGCAGACTCCCCGTGCTGGTCAGGACGGCTTCGATCTGGAGCCCCTCCCCCACCTGCCAAGGGCTGGTCAGCGCCCGCAACGTCACGTAGAGGAACTTTTCGGGGTGGCGCCCCATCTCCAGGATGCGCGGGTCCAACTGCTGGAGAACCTGACGGACGGGCTCGGCGCTGGCGTGCGGGGGAATGCTCAGTTTGTGCTTGGCGGCCAGATCGCGGATGCGACGGTAGGTCCAGCCGCTATGACTCTGGCGAACCCCCTCGGCGATTGCGGCGGAGGCGGCGGCGGTATCGCCCAAGGCCAGATAGCGTTCCGCGAGCAGCGCCGGGGCCGCCGGGTCCTTGTCGCGGACCTTTTCCAGCCGCTGCTGTCCGGCCTCGACCAGGGCCGGGTCGCCGCTGAGCAGCTCCGCCGCCCCCAAGAGGCGTTCGAAGACCGTGGAACTGGGATCCGTCTGGGCCACCTGTCGGGCATAGGAAAGGGCCAGATCGGGCTTGGGAAGGTAGACGGTATAGGTCCAGGCCAGCTCGGCCGCGTCCGACAGGCTCAACTGGGAGCCGCTTGAGGCGCTCTCGATACCACTGATGATCTGCTGCGCGACCTGGTTGGCCTGGTCGGTCTGCCCCAGGGCCCGATGGGCCTCGATCAACATGAACATCACGCCGCGCTCCTGTGCGTAGTACTCCCGCAGCGGCTGGAAGACCTGGACAGCCCGTTCGGCCCGTCCGGAGTCCAAGAGGGCATTGAGGTACTGTCCGGCCACGTCGACCGGGGGGGCGCCGCCCCCGGCTGCGGTCACGGCGTCATCCCACATCGCATCGAACAGCGGTGCCGCCTGCTCGTGCAGGCCTATCACGGCCAGCGACGAGGCCAGGGCCCTCAACAGGCTCATGGCGCGCGGACTGCCTGCGAGCATAGCCACCATGGCCCGGACGGACTCCTCCACGGGCGGTTGGGTTTCGCTTGCGCCCCACAGGCCCTGCAAGGCGTCCGCGTTCATCTTGTCCAGTTCCAGGGCGCGGGTGAACAGCGGCACGGCTTGGTCGTTGGCCCTGTCGAACATGAAGGCCTTGCCCTGCTCGACGGCGGCCTGGGCTCGCAGCGCATCCGGCCAGCCGGGGTTGTCCATGATGGACTGCAAAAACGCCTGGCGGTCGGAGGGCTTGGCCCGGGCGGCCAGGCCGACGCGGATGTAATCCGTGCCCAGGGCGAAGTCGTTCGGCTCGGCTCGGAGGCGCAGGAGCATGACCTCCTCCGCGGCGGCAGTCTCCTGGCGGCTGACATAGATGCTGCTCAGCACCCAGGCGGTTTGCAGGTCGCCGGGGAGGAGTCTCTGGGCGTACGCAGCCAGGGCGACCAGTCGGCCCGCGCGACCCCGGGTGCCCCAGCGAGCGTGAATCATGGACATGGCTGAGTGGCGCAGGCTGTCTGCGGCGAGCCGGTCGGCCTCACTGGGCTGGGAGGCCGGCCACGTCGCCGCGCCGAAGCTGCCTTCAACAGGCTCAGGCCGCGAGCTTGCCGAGGGGAGCCCCGCGTCGAAGGCGGGCGCGGAGGCCGTGGTGGCCGCCGAGGAAGGCCCTGTGCCCGGGGCGGTCGTCGCGTCCTGCGCCACGGCCAAGGCCGCCAGGACCAGCGCCCCCGTCAGCGCCATCCATCTCGCCATGATCGCCTCTTGGTGGGAACTCCGCCGTCGGCGGCCTCAGCGGGCTACTGGCCTCGGGGGGGTGGTGCTTGCTGGGCCGCCGGCGGGATCGTGACCGTCTGGGTCTGGTCGCCGCGCCGGACCACCAGCACCACGGCTTCGTTCTTGGCGACGGCACCCTCGACGGTCTCTTTCAGGCCGCCCACCGTGGTCACGGGCGTCTGGTTGACGGACGTGATCAGGTCGCCCTCGCGCAGACCCGCGCTGCCGGCGGGCCCGTCGGTACCCATGACGAGCAACCCCGGCACGCCGGCTGCGGCAGACTTGTCCGCGTAGCGGTCCAGATCGATCCTCTCGCGGGCAAGGAATCCCAGCGTCCGGCTGAGGTATCGCTTGGCCTCGTAGGGCAGTTGCGGGAGGTTGTCGAGCGTCACCTCGTAGTCCTTGGTTTCGTCACCTCGCCGCACCGACAGGGTCACCTTCGCCCCGGCAGACATGCGGAAGATCTTGCGCTGCAAGATGGCCGCGGCCATGTCGAGCATGGCCATGGGGGGAAACTTCTCGCCGTTGACGGCCAGGATCACGTCGCGGTCGGCCAGACCCGCCTTGGCCGCCGGACCCTCGGGGATGACCCCTTCGATCATCACGCCCGGAGAGTCCAGCTTCATGATGTCGGCCACCTCCTTCGCCACGCCGCTGAAGCTCAGCACGCCGATCCAGGGCAGGCGGCGCACCTTGGCCGGTGAGGCCGGGATGTTCAACAGCACGTGCGCGAACTCATCCACGGGCATGAAGAAGGCCGTCTCGTCCTGGCCTCCCAGGCTGATGCCGGTGACCCGACCGTTGAGGACCGTCTGGTAGTTCAGGAACCGCTGGGGGCTGACCAGCCCGATGGCCCGGCCGTCGGCATTGAACACGGGCGAGCCCACCCCGGTCAGCCGGCCGCCGGTTACATAGCCCTGGTCCCCGGGGGCGTGCAGGATGGCCGAGAGATACCCTATCCCGACGTACGGTTGATAGTTCGTCTCGCGCCCCATCAGACCGACCGAGGCGACCTCCTGCCCGACCGCAAGGTTGGCCTTCGGGGCAAACTGCACCGCCGTCCAGGTGTACGGGTCGACCGCGCGGAGGAAGCCGACGTTCATTTCCGGATCGATCCCGAGCAGCTCGGCCTTGATCTGCTTGTCGGGGGCCGCGGCCGGGACCAGGACAAACCCGGTGAGGCTGTCGGGCGGGAGGCGCCCGTCCAGGCTCAGCGTGAGGAACACGGCCGGTTCCGTGGTGATGCACACGGCCTGACCTTCGAAGATCCTGCTGCCGAGCTCATCCTGCATGGTGCAGTAGAATCGAGCCAGGGCGCTCGCTTTGTCCTTCGCGTCCGACAGCAGCTTGCCGGTGTCGCCCCAGGCGGAACCCGCCAGCGCCACTGCGGCGACCAGTGCCCATGCCGTCCAACGCCTTGTCATGTTCGCTCCTTTGCCCTTCCGGGCCGTTGCATGCCCGCACCGTCCCGCCGAGGCGGGACCGGAGGTGTCCTTAGATTATCTACGCCGCCCCTGTGCGTCCACGCCTGGAATTCCTCACCCTCGCCCGGCGCTGCGCCGCCGCCGGTCCGGCCGAGGGCGGCAACCGCCGCAAGCCTAGCCACATGGCCAGCCCCGCGACGGCCATGATCAGCACCGTCACCTGGTTGTGCGTCAGCTGCCCGCGCGACAGGTCATGAAGATTCTCGTCGCGCAGGGCCTCCTCAAAGAACCGGATCACCGGATAGACCATCGCCATCAGGGCAAACACCTGCCCTTCCCGCCAGCGCAGGCGGTAGAACCCGTGCAGGATCGCCGCGACCACCAGCGCGCCGATCATCGACAGCAACTGGGCCGGCTTGACCGGGGCCGACCACTGGGCCGAGGCCAGGGCCCACAGGTCTTCCTGGAGGTAGGCGTTGGCTGCGGCGCGCTCCTGGTCGGAGAGTCGGCCGTCCCTGTCGGCGTCGAATCGCCCCAGCAGCCCCGCCCGCCGCGACGCCAGGTACTCCTGCGTCTCGGTGAAGTCCAGCTGATCGTCACTCCCGCGGTCAAAGCCCGAGACGGCCCGGGCCCAGTTCTCGCTGCCGCGAAGCAGCCCGCTGCCTTGGCCCCGGCCTGTCTGCCACTCGGTCTCGCTGATCCGCCCGTCGGCGCCGGCCAGGGCTTGGAAGTCCGCCGCCCAGCGCGATTCGTCCAGCAGCTCGGCCAACTGGTCGTGGGTCAGTCGACCGTGCAGATACCGGGGCGCCCAGACCCGCTGCGGCTCCAAGGGGTCGCGCAGGCGCTCGTCGGGCCAGACGCGGCTGGTCCGCAGTTGATGGGCATACACCGGGGAAGGCTCCAGGCAGTCGGCCGAGAACCCCCCCGGCCCGGGCGTCAGGCTAATCAGCGGCTTGGAGAACATGGGGAATCGCATGCCCCCCGGCCAGTCCGCCCGGCACGGCAGGCCGAAGCAGCACCCGTTCAGCAGGCATCCCGCCCGGCCGAACGCCAGGCCCACCATCATGCTCACGGCCACGATGTCCAGGTAGCGCCGCAGGGGCAGGCGCTTCATCACCAGGTAGCCGATGACCATCGCCGTCGCGAGGATCAGCCCGCCGTGGTAAATCAGCCCGCCGGAGCTGACGTTCAGCATGGCCAGCAGCGGATCGCGCGCCTCGGCGAACTGCGTGGACCAGTGTTGAATGATGTAAGCGATGCGGCCGCCGACGATGCCGCCCACCAGCGCCAGCAAGCCGCAGCGGAGGATGATGTCCGCGTCCTCCCCGGCCCGCCGTGCGCGCCACCGGGCCAGATAGATGGCCACCAGAAACCCCAACGCCAGCATCAGGCCGTACCCGTGGACGCGCAGCGCGAGGTGCCGGCCGAACAGGTCCAGCGAAAGGAGATCGACGATGACCTGTCTCATCGAGACGCTTTCCGCGCGGCGCCCCGCGGGGCCTCACAGCCGCCGGACGACGCGGTTGGCTTCATCGACCAGGATGATCCGCGGTTCGGCCTTCGGCGCCTCGGCCTCCTCGACGTAGCCGAAGGCCATGATGATGACCAAGTCGCCGACGGCCACCAGATTGGCCGCCGCCCCGTTGACGCACACCGTCCCGCTGCCGCGCGGGCCTTCCATGACGTAGGTCTCGAACCGCTGCCCGTTGCCCAGGTCGGCCACCAGCACGTGCTCGTGCTCGCCGATCCCGGCGGCGTCCATCAGGTCGCGGTCGAGGGTGATCGATCCGATGTAATCCACCGACGCCTCGGTGATCGTCGCTCGATGAATCTTGGCTCGCAGGACCTTCAGGAGCATCGCTTCAAGCGCCTCCGACGATTCCAGGCAGCGCCCGCGCCGCGCGGGCTGCCAAAGCGGGTATTCTAACCCCCACCCGGCGGGTTTGCCACAGCGACCCGCCGTCAGCCCCGCGGCGGAACCAAGACATTGTCGATCAGCCGCGTGTCGCCGAACGTCACCGCCAAGGCCACCAGCACCGGCCGATCCGTCGCCGCCACCTCCGATAGCTCCTGGGGATCGACAATCTGCACGTAGTCAGTCCGCCCATCCGGCGCGGCCCGGGCCAGGTGCTCTCCCATGGCCGCGATGACCTCCGCACTGGGCGAGTGCCTCTTGACGATCATGTCCCGCCCCAGGGCGAGCGCCTGCGACAGCGCCGCCGCCTGACGGCGCTCGTCGGCAGAGAGGTAGCTATTGCGGCTGGACATGGCCAGCCCGTCGGCCTCGCGGACCGTGGGGCAGACGACGACCTCCAGCGGGAAGTTCAGGTCCGCCACCATGCGGCGGACGACCACCGTCTGCTGATAGTCCTTGGCGCCGAAAAAGGCCTTGTCAGGCGCAACGATGAGGAACAGCTTTGCCACCACCGTCGCGACGCAGTCGAAGTGCCCCGCCCGCCTGCGTCCGCACAGCACCTCACCCAGCCGCCCCACCGTCACTGTCGCCAGCGCCCCGGCGGGGTACATCTCCTGGACGGAGGGCAGGAACACCGCGTCCACCCCGGCCTTCTGGCAAGCGGCTAGGTCTGCGCCCTCTTTGCGCGGATAGCGCCGGTAGTCCTCGTTGGGGCCGAACTGGGTGGGGTTGACGAAGATGCTGACGACGGTGTAGCCGCACTGCTC
>JALHTV010000189.1 GCA_022866005.1 Phycisphaerae bacterium | reverse complement strand
GCGGGGCCTGGACCTCCAGCCGAACGACGTTCTCGCTCAGGGCCTTTGCGGCCACGACGCGATGCAAGTCCTGCTCCTGGCAGCGACAAGGCCCCAAGCTTCTCAGCAGCCCCGACGGCCGGGGGCCCGCATCGGCGGAGGCTGCAAGCCCCCGCGCGGAGGGCTTCTTGCCGTGAACAGGCAGCGGTATTGTATCAGGACAGGACCGACCAACGCCAGCAGGATCGCAGCGCAGCCAGGCCGCAGGGCCCTGCGGCGCCGGGGAAGGCCCCCGCATGGCATCAGGATGACGACCCGCACCGAGTCACTCAGGCCAGGACGTCACACGCCTCTCGCATGAGCCGCCCGATCGCCATCCGCTGCGGGCAGCGGCGCTCGGCCGCCGAGAAGTCGCCATGCGCCAGCGCCGCCCGGACCGAGGCCGGCAACTCGGCGAACATCCGCTGGGCGTCCTCGACCCGGCCGTATTCGCGGTGATACATCAGATACCGCATGACGTCGGCGATGGGCGGTCGGCCGGCCACGGCGCTTTGACAGGTGTCGGCGCAGCCGGCACAGTACTGCCAGCAACTCGCCTGCGCGTACTCGCGCAAGGCCGCCCGGTCGGCGGCGGAGAGCTGCGTCTTGTCAATCGCGGCCAGGTAGTTGGACTGGAGCACCTCCAGCGTGTACATCGCCGAGCAGAGCGACGCGATGCGCGGGTCTTCCCACACGGCCTTCAGCGCCGCCTGCTGCGCCGAGAAGCCCCTCTGCGTGAACTGGTCCAGCAGCGTCAGCTCGCCCTCGGCCTGCTCGCGCCGGGAGGGCTTGGCCTGGGTCTTCATGGCCGTCAGGCCGATGCCGGCCTTGGAGGCGGCCTCGACGGCGGCCTTGTCGTCGGCTTCGTCCATTCGGCGGAAGTTGTACCTGAATATGACAGCGTCGATGAAGTCCAGCTTGCTGGCCGCTTGGAGGCACGGGGCCATGTTGCTGTGCGTGGAGAAGCCAAAGAAGCGAATCTTCTTGGCCGCCTTCGCCTTGCGGGCAAAGGCTTTCCACGCGGCGCCCCGGTCCTCGATAACCGAGGTCTGGCTGACATCGTGGATGAAGAACACGTCCACGTAGTCGGTCTTCATCCGCTCCAGCGACCTGTTCAGCGAGCTCTCCAGCTCCGGCCCATCCTTGGACTTCGTCACCAGAAAGACCCTCTTGCGCTCTTGGGGGCTAGCCCCGAAGAACATCCCGATGCCCAGCTCGCTCTTGCCGTCCACGTAGCTGGCGGCGGTGTCCCAGTAGTCGATGCCCCACTTCAGCGCCTGTTTCAGGACGAGTTGGTTGGCGGTGATGTCGAAGATGCCGCCCAGCGCCAGGATGGACACGTCGCGGCCGGTCGTGCCGAATAGCCGCCGGGGCACCAGCGGCACCGCGCCGGTGGTCGGCTGGCTTTGGGCGCCTTCGGCCGACCCGGCGGCCGGCTGGCCCAAGGCAATGTCGCCCGCGGCCGCCAGGATGGACCCGGCGCCGCACGCGGCGGCGGTCTTGAGGAAATCCCGTCGGGATAGGTCGTCACTTCTGGATGACATGGGCTAACTCCTTTGACGGTCAACCGTCCTGGCTGTCGAAACTCGCCACCCCGCCGCAACGCAGGGCTGGGTGGCGAGACTGTTGCCGCATTATAGGCACCCTACGGCAGCAACGAGTGTTTCCGGCTGCGGGACTCGTTCTCCGCCGTCACGCGGATGGCCCGCAGTCCGCTGACCGGGCACTCGTGCTCGCACACGCCGCAGCCGATGCACAGGCGCGGGTCCACCACCGGCTGCTGGAGGCGGACCTGGACCTCCGCCGCGGCGCCTGGGGGCAGTGGGGCGGCCTCAGCCACCGTGACCGAGGCCGCATCGTTGCCAACGATCGGCAGCCGCCGCCCGCCACAGGCGAGATAGTAATCGCCCGTGCCCAGCTCACCCTTGCGCAGCGCCACACCGTTCAGCTCGACGGTCGTCCCGCGGACGGCCTGGATGCGCCCCGAGCCGCCGCGGACGGTGCTGAATTGCTCGCGCACCGTGATAGCCTTGGGGCTGACCGGGCAGTTTTCCTGGCAGACGATGCACGGCCGGTCCATCGCCCACGGCAGGCAGCGCCCCCGATCGACGAACGCCGCGCCCAGCCGGATCGGCCCCGCCGAGGCGAAGGCCCCGCGCCCGAGCCTCTCGTCCAAGCTGATCGGGCGGATCGCGCGCGTCGGGCAGACGCTGCTGCACGCGATGCAGCGGAGCTGGCGGGCGCTGGTGCCGATGCGATTGTTCAGCATCGGCGTCCACAGCGTCTCCAGCCCGCCTTGCAGGCCGCCGGGCTGGAGCACGTTGGTCGGGCAGATCTTCATGCATTGGCCGCAGCGAATGCACCGCTGGAGGAAGCGCTCCTCATCCAGCGCCCCGGGTGGGCGGATGATGGCGGAGTTCCAGCTCGCACCAGTCCGCCCGGCCAGGCGCAGCAGCGGCCCGGCTGCGGCCCCGGCGACCAGCGACAGCAGCACCCCGCGGCGGGAGACGTCGGGGCCGGTCCGCTCACCGGCGGCGGACTTGGCTGGTCCGTACCGCAGCACGTCGTCCGGGCAGACGGCCAGACAGTTGCAGCACAGCACGCATTCGGCTGTCCGAATCTGCCCCGAGGGATTGCAGGCGCCTTCGCAGTCAGCCTCGCACAGGCCGCACTGGCTGCACTGGGGGGTGCTCTTGCCGATGCGGAAGAGGGCCCATCGCCCCAGCACACCCAGCAGCGCCCCCAGCGGGCAGACGAACCGACAATAGAACCGCGGGACGAAGAAGTTCGCCGCCACCGCCGCGAGAAACACCGCCCCGATCAGCCACGACCATTCGACCAGCCGCGGCGCGGGTGACAAGGCCCGCGTGCCGGCGTCAGCCAGCGGCAGCACGACCAGCGTCACCGAGCGATGCACCAGCGGGATGGGATCGAGCCACCCAGTCACCAGCACCCCCGGCCGCACGACCGCGGTCGCCAGCATCGCGGCCAGCAGGTAATACTTCAGCGATTGCCAGCGGCGGTAGCGGTTGGCCTCGATGCGCTGCTGGACCGGCCGCGCGCGGCGGCCCAACCAGCCGAAGAACTGATGCACCGTCCCGAACGGGCATACCCAGCCGCAAAAGAACCGCCCCAGCAGGACCGTCGCGACTACCGTCGCCGCCGCCCAGATCAGGCCCGCGTACAGCGTCCCCGTTGCCAGCACCGTCCCCACCGCTACCAGCGGATCGAGCTGGAGCAGCCAGTTCACCGGCCAGTTGCGCATCTGCCACCAACTGGGGCCGACGACCGTCACGACGGCAAACCACCCCAGCATCACCAGGAAGAACACCTGGCAAATCCGCCTGACCGTGGTGATCCTCATGCCCCGCCTCCTGGCTCGACACTGACGCGCAGCGGACGGAGCGACTCGTAATCCGCCGTGCCCGCCCCGGCCGCGGCCGCCAGGCCGATGTAGGGAAGGTCGGCGGCAGTCTTGCCCAGCAGCGTCGCGCCAAACGCGTCGGCCGCGACCGCATCCGTCGAGACGATCATCGTGTTCGTCTCGGCCAGGTCGTCCAGCGAGCCGCCGGTGGGCCCGTTGCGCACCATCGTCGTCGTACCGTCCAGGACGACCAGCGTCGGCCGCACCATCCGCGCCAGCTCCGCGATGATCGTGTGAATGTCCTGGTGGAAGATGTTCCGCCTCCCGCCCAGCAACCCGTACCAGTTCTTCAGCGCCATCGACGCCCCGCTGCGCTCGTGGTGCTTGACCGGGGCCAGGCCGATGAGCTTGTTGGCGCGGGCGAGCGGCTTGTGCAGCACCGGCCAATCGACGATCAGCCGAGCACCGCCGACCGTCACGGGCGCGAAGGCGTCGTCGCGCGGCAGGAAGACCTCTGCACCCGCCTCCCGGGCGGCCTGGGCGATGCCCGTCAGGGCGAAGCAGCTCCCCGGGTCGTTGATGGGGTTGTCGGTGACGATCACCTCGGCCGCCCTGGCGTCGCGGCACAGGCGGACGACCTCGCGCACAAGCTGGGGGTGTGTGGTGGCCGAGAGCGACGGCGGGGTGGCGAAGGCCGCGTTGACCTTCAGCAGCACGCGGTCGCCTGTGGCGACGAACTGCCTCATCCCGCCCAGCGCCTCCACGGCCGCGCGGACCGTCTGGGCGCGGTCGGCGCCGGTGGCGATGGCCATTCGGCCGGCCAGGGCGGGGACGGAGTAATCCGGTAGGCACACGCTGGCCGCTCCCGGATGGGCTGCCGGCCCGACGCTATCGCGCAGCAGCCACGCCGCCGCCCCGGTGGCTGCGACGGCTGCGGCAGCGGTGGCGCTGCGGGCCAGGAACTCCCGGCGGTTCATCTTGGCGTCGCCGCCGTCGGTCACGGGTGCGCCTCCGCCAAGGCAGCGTAGAGGGCCGCCGCGACCTTCTGGGCCGCGGGACGATTGGGACTTTCGTGCACCCCAGCCACGAAGGGCCCGCACGAGAAAACGAGCTTGGTCGTGCCCAGCATCGTGATCACCGAGCCGCCGGGGACCTCCGCCGGCGCCAGCTCGATCGTTGCCCCGAAGGACCGGAACGACTCGCGATAGGCCGCGGCTGCCTGGGCCGCGGCTTCGGGGCTGGGCCGACGAGCCAGGAAGGCGATCACGGTCGTCCCGTGCACCTGGAAGGTCGCCAGGAAGGTGCCCTCGAAGCCCTTGACGCCGAAGTCCTCCGCCCCGGCCCGCCAGATGCTGCCGGCCTGAAGCCCCCCGGCGGGAAATAGCCCCGCATCCTGGGTCGCGGGCCCCGGGCCGCCGGGCACGGAGGCGATGAACTTCTGGCGGTACTCCCGCTCGGCGCGCAGGATCGTCTCGCTCCCGCTGCCGGTGACAATCTCGACGTAGTATCGGCCGTGGACGAAGTGCAGGGAGCTGGACGTCTGGTACGTCAGTGCGGTCAGTTCCGCCGCCTCGGGCCGCTTCTGCTTGCTGTAAACGGTGAAGGCGTTGTCCGCCGAGTGCATGTCGTAGACGTACACCTCCATCCACGACTCCGCATTGGCCCGCTCGGCGAAGCGCTGGCAGCGCAGGGCGACGACGCCCGCGGTCAGGTACAGGTCGGCCCGGCCGTCGATCTTGTTGTAGAGGTCCTCGGGGCCGAACGACTCCGCCGCCGACATCGGCGCAAAGCCCTCCGGCGCGTAGGCCGACAGGTCGACTTCCGGTGCGGCGGCACCGGGTGACGCGGGCGAGGGGAAGTCCAGAGAGGTCAGGAACACCGAGCGGTAGTTCACCTGCCGGGCCACGATGGTCGCGGCGATGGCCGCCAGGGCCGCCAGGATGGCAGCACCCACCGCCGTCTCCATCGCCCCGCCCGTGCGCTTCCACCAGGCCATACAATTGCTCCGACACCACTCCGCCGGCCACGACGCGGCCGACGGTGACGCCAATATCCCAAAACGACCGGGCCCGGGTCAACGCGATTGCCGCGAGGCGAACTCATCGCGGACGACTTCGATGTCCGGCAGGGCCGCCAGGAAAAGCCGCCCGTAGGGCCTGGTCACCAGACGGTGATCCAGCACGACCACGAAGCCGGTATCGGTCCGCGAGCGGATGAGCCGGCCGAAGCCTTGCTTGAAGCGGATGATCGCCTCGGGGACCTGGTAGTCGTTGAAGGGGCTGCCGCCGGCGGTGCGAATGGCCTCGCTGCGGGCCTCGACCAAGGGACTGTCGGGGGCGGCAAAGGGCAGCTTGGTGATGATCACGTTGCGCAGCGCCTCCCCGGCCACGTCCACGCCCTGCCAGAAGCTGGCGGTCCCCAGCAGCACCGAGCGGGTCTGCGTGCGGAACTGCCGCAGCATGGCCCCCTGCGGCAGCTCACCGCCCTGGACGAACAGGCGGTAGTCGTTGTCCCGGCAGAAGCCCGCCAGCCGCTCGGCCGAGGCCTCGAGCATCGCGTAGCTGGTGAACAGCACGAAGCAGCGGCCGGTGGACTTGGTGATGTAGTACTCGATCGCCTCGCAGGCGCGCGGGACAAACTCGCCCAGGTCATTGGGGTCGCCCAGGTGCGTCTCCACGTAGAGCCTCGCCTGGCGGCGGTAGTCGAAGGGGCTGGCCAGGAGCAGGTCCGCTCCGTGCTCCAGGCCCAGCCGCCCGCGGATGTAGTCGAAGCCGTGTCTCCCGCCGCGGGCGGTCGCGAGGGTGGCGCTGGTCAGCACGGCTGAGCCCACCGCGTCGAACAGCCTGTCACGGACGATCGGCGCCACGTCGATGGGCGCGCACGACAGCGTCACCAGCGCCCGCCCGCGGGAGGGCTGCCTGCTGATCCAGTACGCTTGAGCCGCGTCGGCCTGGCCGATCAGGGCGTCGGTGGCCGCGGCCAAATCGCCGGTGCGCTGCTCGTAGCCGAACAGCTCCTGGCCCTGTTCCTCGTCGCTCGCGTGGCGGCGGAGGTGGCGCAGGGCGGAGACGACTTCACCCAGGGCCGGCGTGAGCGTGTTGGGCACGATGCCGCCTTCCAGAATCCGCCCGCTGGCCGCGACGCCCGGACCCCCGTAGGTCGCCAGGGCGTCGAAGAATCCCTCCGCCGCGGTCGCGGCCCAGTTGACCGCGGCGATGGCCTCTTTGTCGCCGGACAGGGCCAGCACGCCGCGGTCGGTGCGGTCGTTGTACAGTTCGCGCAGCAGGTAGGCCACCTGGGCAGAGGAGACCGACGTCCCGAAGTGATCCCCCGCGACCTGCTCGACGGTGTGGGCCTCATCCAGCACCACCAGCTCGTAGTCGCCCAGCAGGCGCACGGCCTTGGGCTGAAGCGCCAGGTCCGCAAAGAACAGCGCATGGTTGACCACCAGGATGTCGCTGGTCTGCATGCGCTTGCGGGCGGCTTGGAGGTGGCAGCGGGGGTAGTGGCGGCACTCGCGCGAGCGGCAGGAGGCCGAGTCGCTGCGGACGCGGTCCCACACGCCCGGGTCGACCTTGAAGGTGATGTCCTGGAGCGAGCCGAGCTCGGTCTCCATCGCCCAGGCCGCCAGCTTCGCCAGTTGCTCGGAGTGGGTCGCCGAGGCGAACAGCTTGGCGCTGCCCTTGACCGCGGCGGCCAGGCGGCGGAAGCAGATGTAGTTGCCCCGGCCCTTGCCCAGCGTCGCGGTGAACTCAACCGGCAGCAGGTCGTGCAGGAAGGGCAGGTCCTTGCCGACCAGCTGCTCCTGGAGGGCGATGGTGTACGTGCTGACGACGACGCGGCGGCGGTGCTCGGCGGCCTGGAGGATGGCCGGGGCCAGATACGCGAAGCTCTTGCCCACACCGGTGCCGGCTTCGACGATCAGGTGCTCGCGCGCCGCAAACGCCTGCGCGACCGCCCGGGCCATCTCCAACTGCTCGTCGCGCCGCTCGTAGGTCGCCAGGCCGCGTTCCACCAGCCCGCCCGGGGCCAGGATGTCATCGACGCTCAGCGCCATGAGCGGGCGGTCACCTGGGTGGCCGGGGTGGGCGGGGCGGCCTTGGGCTGGGCAAGCTTGCGGGCGAAGATGAGGATGAAATACACCGTCGCCACGGCCGTGGTGAGCGTGATGATCGTGGCCAGGATCGTGATGAACGTTCGCCCGCGGACGACGGTGGAGTGCATGGAGGAGATGATGCGGTCCTTGGCCAGCGTCAGCATCGCCAGCATCACCGCGGCCACGGTGATCCAGATGCTGATGGAGTGGATGCCGCTGTAGAGGAACACGCCGTGGCCAACTTCCGTGCCGGACTGGAGATAGTAGTGCCGCACCCCCGCCTGCACGTCCACCCAGCCGTTGACGGCCTCCCCGTTGATAAAGACGTACAGCACCGTGTAGGCCAGGAAGTTCAGCAAGCCCACAATGATCACCCAGATGCAGATGCGCGTGCGGCGGTCCATGCGCCGGTCCGCTCGGTCAGGCACACCGGTCAATGGTTCATCTGTCTTCTGCACCGATCACGCCTTCCAGAGGGGAGCTGGCGGTGGCGTAGAGCTTTCGCGGGATTCGCCCGGCCCGCCGCGCGAGGTACCCCGCCTCCACGGCCAGGCGCATCGCCCGCGCCATGGCCAGGGGGTCTTTGGCGCCGGCGATGCCGGTATTCAGGAGCACGCCGTCGGCGCCCAGCTCCATCGCGATGGTCACGTCACTGGCCGTGCCCACGCCGGCATCGACGATGACGGGGTAGTCGGCGTCGCCGGCCTTGAGCTCCTGGAGGATGATGCGGAGGTTCCAGGGGTTCAGCACGCCCTGGCCGGAGCCGATGGGGCTGCCGGCCGGCATCACCGAGGCGGCCCCAGCCTCCTTAATCCGCATGGCCATCACCGGATCATCGCTGGTGTAGCACAGCACGGCAAGCCCTTCGCCCGTGAGCACCTTCAGCGCCTCCAGCGTGCCCACCGGGTCGGGCAGGAGCGTCTTGGGGTCGCCCAGGACCTCCAGCTTCACCCACGAAGCGCCGCGGTTGCCCAGGCCCTCCAGCAGCTCGCGCCCCAGGCGGGCGGTGCGGATGGCGTCGGCGGCGTTGAAGCACCCGGCCGTGTTGGGCAGCAGGACGTAGCGCTGGGGGTCCAGGAAGTCCAGGATATTGCGGCCGGACTTGTCCATCAGCCGCTCGCGACGCACAGCCACGGTCACCACCTGGCAGCCGCTTTCGGCCAGGCAGTCGCGCATCAGCTCAAACGTGGCGTACTTGCCCGTGCCGACGAACAGCCGGCTGGCGATCTCCAGGCCCGCGATGTGGAGCGCGTCCATGTCCATCATGCACTGTTCCGCCGTGCCGCGCATTGGCTTAGCGACAGAAACGTCCAATCACCGACCACAACAGCAGGGCCACGAATGGCCCGCTCACCAGCAAGGCCCCCAGGGCCCACCGCTTCGGCCGATCGGTAAACAGGCCCACAAGGCCGATGAGAAACGCCAGCGGCGCACCCAACGTGATAGCCAGCCCGCCAAGGGCTGAGACCGGTGAGCCTCACCCAGGGCGAAGGAGCCACAGGGCCGCAAAGGCCACCCAGGGCGCCAACGACAGATAGAGACCCACGCGCCCGACGGTCGTCCGTTGCAGGGCATCCACGAACTTACCCTCCACCGACTAGCGTGACGATCTCAAGCTCGTCGCGGTCAGCCAGGGACGTGGCGGCGTAGCGGGACCGCGGCACGATGCGGCGGTTCAGCTCCACCGCCACCCGCCGCGGCTCCAGCGCCAGCCTCTCCAGCAATTGCGCCAGGGTGGTCGCGGCGGCGTGGTCCTGCGGGTGGCCATTGACGATGACGCGCATGGGCGACTCCACGAAGGGCCCGGGGCCCGGCGGCGATTATAGGGCGCTCCCGAAGGCCCGGTCAAGCCGCGCCGCCGCCGAGTGGACATCCCCGCCTGGTCGGCATAAGCTCTGGGGGCCGCACCCGACGCGGGAACTAGCGAAAGGGATTGCGAGATGATCGAACTGTACTGGAAGAATGCTTCCGACCGCGTCGTGCCGCCGGAGCACGGCGTCACGGCCGAGGACCTGGAGCGGCTCGAGGAGCCGATGCGCCGCACCCACGCGGCCGTCTGCGAGCAGGTCCGCAGCGGGACGCTGGGCTACGCGGCCCTGCCCGCCCACCGCGACTACCCGGCCGCCGTCAAGGCACTGGTGGACAAGTACCGCGCCAACACCACCGACCTGATCGTCCTGGGCATCGGCGGCAGCGCGCTGGGCAACATCGCCCTCCAG
Organism: Phycisphaerae bacterium; assembly: GCA_022866005.1. Classification (GTDB taxonomy): domain Bacteria; phylum Planctomycetota; class Phycisphaerae; order SM23-33; family SM23-33; genus JALHTV01. Next base: position 2,474 of record JALHTV010000189.1, on the reverse strand, counting down.
ACGGCGCTGAATGGGGCCGGCTACAACCTGCGGTCCGACCGCAAGCGCGGGGGCCCTAGGCTATTCGTGCTGGACAACGTGGACCCCGCGCTGGTCGGCGACACGTTGGCCCTGCTGGGCAGGCGGCTAGGCACGACGCTGGTGAACGTGATCTCCAAGAGCGGTGAGACGGCTGAGACGGCCGCCCAGTTCATGATCGTCCGCGAGATGCTCCGCAAGAAGCTGGGCGGAGACTTCGCGCGGCGCATCGTGGCCACCACCGACGCCCGCAAGGGCACGCTGCACGACATCGCCGCCGCCGACGGCTACGCGACGCTGGTCGTGCCCGACAACGTCGGCGGGCGGTTCAGCGTGCTCTCACCGGTGGGGCTGTTCTCGGCAGCGATGTGCGGCATCGACATCGACGCGCTGCTCGCCGGCGCCGAGGCCATGCGGCAGCGCGCCGAAACCCTGCCCTGGCGCCAGAACCCCGCGTGCATGCTGGCCGCGATCTCGTTTCTCGCCGCCACGGCCAAGGGCAAGCCCATCCACGTCATGATGCCCTACTCCAACCGCCTGGGAGGCCTGGCCGACTGGTACCGCCAGCTCTGGGCCGAGTCGCTGGGCAAGCGGCTCGACCGAGCGGGGAGGGAGGTCTTCGTCGGCCTGACGCCCATCAAGGCCCTGGGCGCCACCGACCAGCACAGCCAGATCCAGCTCTATCGCGAAGGTCCCCATGACAAGCTGATCATCTTTCTGGAGGTTCGCAAGCACCCGCGCGACATCACCGTGCCGGACGTCTTCGCGGACGCCCCGGGGCTGAGCTACCTGCGAAGAACGAAGCTCTCCAAGCTGCTGAACGCCGAGAAGGCCGCGACGGAATACGCCCTGGCCGAATCGGGCCGGCCCAGCGTGACGCTGCGGTTCAACGCGATCACGCCGCCCTCGGTGGGCGAGTTCATCTATCTCTACGAGTTCACCACCAGCCTGATGGGCGAGCTGCTGGAGGTCAACGCCTACGATCAGCCGGCGGTGGAGCTGGGCAAGCAGGCCACCTTCGCCCTGATGGGCCGGCCCGGCAGCGAAGAGCTGGCGGCGGAGATCAAGCCCTTCACGTCCCCCGATCCGGCCTACTCAGCCTGAGTGACTGGCTGCGGGGGGACGGCCCGCAGTTGGAGCTTGAGCTTGCGCTCCTGGACGGCACAGTAGAGCACGGGCACGATCAGCATGGTCATCACCGCGATGACCATCCCGCCGAAGGAGGGAATGGCCATGGGCACCATGATGTCGCTGCCCCGGCCGGTGGAGGTGAGCACCGGCAATAGCGCCAGGATGGTCGTCGCGGTGGTCATCAGGCACGGCCGGATGCGCCGCTGGCCGCCGGCGACGGTGGCCTGGCGCACTTCCGCGAGGGTTCCCGGCCGGCGGGCGGCGAACGACTGATTCAGGTACGTGGCCATGATCACCCCGTCGTCGCTGGCGATGCCGAACAGCGCCAAAAACCCCACCCACACCGCCACCGACAGGTTCACCGGGTGGACGCGGAACAGCTCCCGCATGTTCACCCCGAACAGCGAGAAGTCCAGGAACCAACCCTGCCCGTACAGCCAGATCAGCAGGAACCCGCCCGACCAGGCCACGAAGATGCCCACGAACACCAGCAGCGTCGTCGGCACCGAGCGGAACTGGAAGTACAGGATCATGAAGATCACGAACAGCGCCAGCGGCAGGATGACGGCCAGCGTCTTGCGGCTGCGCACCTGACTCTCGTAGGTGCCGGTGAACCTGAAGCTGACGCCTTGGGGGATTGCCAGCTCCCCGCTGGCGACCTTGGAGTCCAGGTACCGGCGGCACTGCTCGACCACGTCCACCTCGGCCCAGCCGGGCCTCATGTCGAACAGGACGTAGCCGGTCAGGAACGTGTCTTCGCTCTTGATCTCCTGGGGCCCGCGGACGTAGCGGATCTCGGCAATCTGCTCGATGGGGACCTGCTCACCCTCAGCCCCGGGCACGAGCACGCGGCCCAGGGCCTCGATGCTGTCGCGCATCTCGCGCTCGTAGCGCACGCGGATCGCGAATCGCTGGTAGTCCTCCACGGTCGTCGTGACGGGCACCCCGCCGATGGCGATCTCGACGACGTCCTGGAAGTCCCGCATCTTCACGCCGTAGCGGTCCATCGCAGCCCGGTCCGGAACGATTTCCACGTAAGGCTTGCCGACGATCCGGTCGGCCGTAACGGTGGCCGGCTCGACCGCGGGCACCTCCCTCAGCAGCCGCTCCAGCTCCAGGCCGAAGCCCTGGATGGTCTCCAACTTGGGCCCGCGGACCTTGATGCCCATCGACGCCCGCATGCCGCTCTGGAGCATGACGATCCGCGCGGCGATGGGCTGGAGCTTCGGCGCAGAGGTCGTACCGGGAATCTGTGCCGCCTTGACGATCTGATCCCAGATGTCATCCGGCGTCCGAATGTCCCGGCGCCACTGGCGGAACGGTTG
>JALHTV010000188.1 GCA_022866005.1 Phycisphaerae bacterium | reverse complement strand
TGCGACCGCAGCCGCAAGCTCGTGCCCGCAATGAAAACCGCGAGTGAGGACGACTGGCGCAAGGAGTACCTGGAGCTGATCCTGGCCGTCCGCGTGGTGGACGACCTGGGCGCGGCCATCGAGCACATCAACACCTACGGCAGCCACCATACCGACGCGATCGTCACCGAATCGCTCGCCGCCGCCGAGGCGTTCGTCGCGGCGGTGGATTCCTCCAGCGTGATGGTCAACGCCTCCACGCGCCTCAGCGACGGCGGCATCTACGGCCTGGGCGCCGAGGTGGGCATCAGCACCGACAAGCTGCACGCCCGCGGCCCGATGGGCGCCGAGGACCTCACCACCACCAAGTGGATCGTCACCGGCCGAGGCCACCTGCGAAGCTGAAGCGCCCGGAGCCGCCAGCACCGTTGCCCAGGGCCCCGTCTCCCTATCCGGCGGAACCAAGACATGGGAACGGACGACGAAACCTTCCTGCTGTGCCACCGTTGCGGGCGGGAGCTGTTCCCCGGCCGGGGGGACTTCTATGTCGTGCGGATCGAGGCCATCGCCGACCCCAGCCCACCGGAACTGGAAGGCTGGGTGGACCCCGAGGAGCTGGCGGAGAAGATCGACGAGCTGATCGATCAGATGCGCGGCATGACGGAGCGGGAGCTGATGGACCAGGTGTACCGCCGGCTGACCCTGCACCTGTGCGGCGACTGCTACCGCGTCTGGATCGAGGACCCCGCCCGCTAGCGGCCGTCAGCGCCTCCTGGGTGCCATGGCGCGGCGGGTCCTGTCCAGCTCCGCCTGGAGCGCCTCGGGGGTCAGCAGCTCCACCCGGCCATTCAGCCGAAGCACCGAGCACTTGCCGTCGTGGGCGGGGGCGGCCTCATAGACCAGCACGTTGCTGCCCGGCATGGACAGGTCCTGGCCGGGGACATAGACGTAGGCCGGCCCCTCGCGGCTGGGACAGTGGAGCTCCCCGGGGCTGTACAGCTCCCCCAGCGAGGCGGGGAACTTGCCGTCGGCGCTCATCGCGGCGATTTGCAGGCTCCTGTATACGTTGGTCAACTGAAGCGTGCAGCCGACCTCGCTGCCCCTCTCCTGGGCGCCGTGCAGGGCCTGGCCGTACTCCTGCCCGCCTTTGGCGAGGCCCTTGATGACGAAGTACGCCCCGATCATCAGCAAGAGGAACACGGCCACCCCCACCGCGATCAGGCCCCACTTGCCCTTGTCGAACCCGCCGCTGGCGGCGCGGTACCGCTGCGGCCGGCATCGCGGGCAGGACTGCCCCCGCGGGTATTGGGCGCCGCAGACGACACAGGTGTTCATGGCTTCCGACGGGCCCGGCGGGGGGTCCGGTCCGTCGGCGCGGCGGGGACCGCGGCTATCGGAGCGACTCGTCATGGGCATCTCACCAAAGGCAGGATCGACACGGCACCAGGCCGGAGCTTACGGCGGAAATCAGGGCGGTTCAAGGCGTCGCCGGGGCGCTCCATGCCCCCATCCACAGCGACGTCACGACGGCCCCGACGATGATACACACCAGGATAATGCCCCACGTGACCACGGACTTGCAGCTGGCGGGCAGCGATTCCAGCACCCCCGGCCGAAAGCGCGCGAGCAACCCCGTGCACCGAGCCAGTCCGCAGACCGGCAGCAGCGCCGCCACGCCCGCCACCAACGCCCCGACGAACCACACCACCGCTCGCGTCGCCGCCGCCTCGGGCTTGGACATCCCCACCACCACGCCCTCAGCGAACGCGCCGGCCAGCCAGTTCAACCCCGTCCACACCACGGCTACCACCGCGGCGCCCAGCAACCACACCAGCCACAGGATCGCAAAACCCTCCCCGTAGGCGAAGGTCGAGCGGACCTGCCAGCGGAAACAGAACGCCCTGCCGTCGTGCGTCAAGCTCAACGTCAGCATCGCCAGGGGCAGCAGCGGCAGCGTGATCACCGGCAGCAGATACACCACCAGCACCGCCAGGCCCAGCAGGCCGGTCCGCACCACCCGGCCCGCCGTCGGCCGAAGCCACGTCTCCATCCGTCCCCCCGAGGCCACCGCGGCGTGGGTCAAGGACAGACACACCACCAACACGTATCCGCCCAGCACCACGCCCAGCACACCCCACCCGGCGACCAGCAACTCCCGCGGCACGGCCCAGTCACTCGGCAGCATCGCCCCGGAGCCCAGCAGACAGCGGTAGTAGGTCGTCAGAATGGCCAGGCACAGGCCGGCCGCCAGCACGCTGCCGGCGTCGGCGCCGCTGTGCCACACGGCCGTCAGGCAATGCCGCCAGAGGCTCCCCATCAGGGGCGCGGGGCTGTGCCACCAGACACGGACCCAGCCCGCCTTGCCCCCCATCCCGGCCGGCAGCGCTACCTCCGCCCGGGGAAGGGCCGAGAGGTCGTCCAACCCGTCGACCTCGAGTCCAGGACCGGGGGGCCGCTGCGGCACCCTGGGCGGGGCGGCCGGAGGCGCGGGCGGTGCAGACGGGAATGGGTCGGCTCCCTGCTCAGGAGGCGCCTGGTGCTCCTTCACGCCCCGCAGAAACTGCTGGTAGGAGTCCAGCACCGCCTGGTCCTTGGCCGTTACGCTGCCCGCAGCGCCAGGAACGAGCACCATCTGCCGGCAAGTCGGGCAAGAGACCGGCTGCCCGGCCCTGTCACCGGCAACCTGAATCAGCTTGCCGCACTTGGGGTTGGGACAGACGAACTGGATGGCCACCCAACACCGCCCTTTCCAAGCGACCCAGTGATCTGAAGTGCGCCCCTGTGTTTACCGCATCGGCGGCGGCCAGGCAAGCGAAATCGCCCACCGCGGGTGCCCCTTTCCACACGGACCGAGCGGCCCCCCCGCCCAGGCTGCCGAAGTGGTTGAAACTGCGGGGGGATACGCTACACTGTCGGCTTCGCCGCCCCGCCGCTGGGGCGAGGAGACCAGAGAACCTTATGGCGCTGCCCAGTGACGACGTACTGAAGCGCACGCACCATTGCGGCCAGTTGCGGCTGGCCGACAGCGGCAAGAAGGTCCGCCTGTGCGGCTGGGTCCGCAGCTATCGCGACCACGGCGGGGTCGTGTTCGTCGACCTCCGCGACCGCGACTGGATCACGCAGGTGGTCTTCGACCTGCCGGCCGATCCCCACAACCAGGCCGAGGCCGACCGCTACGCCCAGGCCCGGGCGCTGCGCAACGAGTGGGTCATCGCCGTGAGCGGCGCGGTCCGCCCGCGCGGAAAGGACCGCGAGAACCCCAAGCTCCCCACGGGTCAGATCGAAGTCCTGGGCGAGAGCCTGACCGTGCTGAATCGCTCCGACACCGTGCCGTTCGAGCCGGACGAGTTCACCGACGTCTCGGAAGAGACTCGCCTGCGCTATCGCTACATCGACCTCCGGAGGCCTGAGATGATGCGGGCGCTGGTGCTGCGGCATCGCATCTGCCGGACGATGCGCGACGTGCTGGACCGCGAAGGGTTCATCGAGGTCGAGACGCCGTTCCTGACCAAGTCCACGCCCGAAGGCGCCCGCGACTTCCTGGTGCCCTCGCGCTTGCAGCAGGCGGCCTTCTACGCCCTGCCGCAAAGCCCCCAACTGTTCAAGCAGATCCTCATGGTCGCCGGACTGGACCGCTACTACCAGATCGTCCGCTGCTTCCGTGACGAGGACCTCCGCGCCGACCGCCAGCCGGAGTTCACGCAGTTGGACCTCGAGATGAGCTTCTGCACCGAAGCCGACGTGATCGCGGTGACCAACAAGGTCCTCCGCGCCGTCTGCGAGCTGGCGGGAAAGGGCTTCCCGCAGCAGGTCGCGGTGCTGAGCTACCACCAGGCGATGGAGGCCTACGGCTGCGATCGGCCGGACACGCGCTTCGGGCTCCTGCTGCACGACGTCGGCGACCTGCTGCGGCCCAGCGAGTTCAAGGTATTCTCCGACGTCCTGAGTGCCGGCGGCGTCGTCAAGGCGCTGTGCGCCCCGGGCGGCGGAAAGAAGTTCACCCGCAAGGAGATCGACGCGTACGTCGCCTACGTCACCGATCTGGGCGGCAAGGGCCTGGCCTGGTGCAAGGTCGAGGCGGCTGCGATGACCGGCGGCGTGGCCAAGTTCCTCCCCGCCCAGGTCCAGGCGCCACTGCGGGCCAAGCTCCAGGCCGGCGACGGCGACCTGCTGGTGTTCCTGGCCGACCAGCCGGCAACGGTGAACAAGTGCCTGGCGGCCCTGCGGCTCCGCCTGGCCAAGGACCTGGCCTTGATCGACCCGGTGGCGATGGCCTGGTGCTGGGTGATGGACTTCCCGCTTCTGGAGTGGAGTGCCGAGGAGAACCGCTGGACGGCCATGCACCACCCATTTACCTCGCCGCAGCCGGCCGACCTGGACAAGCTCCAGACCGACCCCGGCGCGGTGCGGGCGCGGGCGTACGATGTGATCTGCAACGGGGTGGAGCTGGGCGGCGGGTCGATCCGTATCCACTCCCCGGAGCTCCAAAAGCAGATGTTCGCCGTCCTAGGCATCAACGAGGCTGAGGCCCGCGAGCGATTCGGCTTCCTGCTGGACGCGCTGCGGTTCGGCGCCCCGCCGCACGGCGGGCTGGCGCTGGGGCTGGACCGCGTGGTGATGCTGATGACCGGCGGGCAGTCGCTGCGGGACGTGATCGCCTTCCCCAAGACCCAGCGGGGCACCTGTCCGCTGACGGGCGCGCCCTCGACGGTGGACCCCCGCCAACTGGCCGAACTGGACCTGAAGGTCATCGCCCCGCCCCCCTAGCCCCGCCCGCAGGGCGGGCCTTCACGGGCGGGCCTACTCCGCCGAAGCAGCCGCTTCGGCTGCGAAGGCCGGAGACGCCCGTGCCACCTGGAAATCCCTACCAGGGCTGCTCCATGTGCTCGACGACCCGCCGCGCGAGGCGATTGATCACGTCTTCGCTGCCCTGGAAGAAGTCCTCGGTGATGGGGTCCTCGCGCGTGTAGCTGCCGGAAATCTTCATGCCTTTGCGCTCGAGGATCGTCTGGCCGGTGCGCAGGTCCTTCCAGGCGAACGAGACGATGAGCGTCAGTTCCGTTTCGCGCGGCAGGCCGGTGTCGGGGCTGAAGCTCAGCGTGCGCTGCTCGACCTCGTCGATGGAACCGGTCAGGAGCGTGTCGGCCCGCGACTTGTCCGTGACCTTATAGGGCGTGTCCTGTTCGATCCGCTTGACGACCGCCTCGGTGGCGCGGATCTCGATCTCGCGGCGGTAGACGTTCTTGCCCCGCTGCCACATGTCCACGGCCACCGTCTTGATGCCCGGGCGATACTGGTTCGTCACGGTGTAGCCGCTGTGCCCGTCAGAGGCGCAGCTTGGCACGAAGGCCGTAGCCAACAGAAGCAGGGCCGCGAATACGATGCAGGTCTTCATAGCGTTCATGGGCGTTCTCCCGCGGGGGCTGTGGTGGCCGGGCGCCACTCCAGGTCGATGGGTTCCAGGTACGCCGGTGCCGTGCTGGGCTGAGTGGTCACGACGACGCGTGGTGCCGGGGGCACCTTGGGTGGGGCTGCCGGCGGCGCCTTCGGCGCCGGTGCCGGCAGCGCCGGTGGCGGCGGGGCGGGTGCCGTCTGGGGCTGGGTGGTGCGCGGCGCCGGCAGCCCGCCCCCCAGACCCACCAGGCCCAGCTCCGCCTGCTCGGCGGCGTCGGTGTGGGGATAGTTCTCTACCACCAACCGGTAGGTGTACGTCGCGGCGCTCCACTTGCCGACGCGCTCGTAGAATCGGGCTTCCTCCAGCAGCTTGGCCGCCCGGATGCCGCGGATCTGCTCCAGCGTCGCCTCCACACCGGCCTCGGTGGCCGAGATGGGGAACCTGCGGGCGAACTCCCGGTAGCGCTGCTCGGCCTCGATCAGCGGCACCTCGTCACGGCGGATACCGCCGAAGGACTTGTACGTCGCCTGGGCGGCCTTGAGCATCGCCTCGGCCAGCTTCCCGCCCCGGGGAAACGCCGCCACATAGCGGTCGTAGGCCTCGGCGGCGTCCATCCATTCGCCCCGCTCGAAGTGATACTCGGCAATCCGCAGCAGCGCCCGCTGGGCCATGTCCGTGCCGGGGGCGTGCTCGGCAATCCGCGAGAGGATCTCCAGCCCGTCGTCCCGGGCGGGCAGGCGAAAGACCGCCAGCACCACGCGCTTGCGGCCGGCCAGGAACCCCTCCGCCACCTCGAACTCGTGCTCCAGCGCGCGGCTGGAGAATCGCCCGCTGGGGAACTCGGCCAGTTGCTTCTCAAACCACTCATAGCCTTGGAACAGCATCCCTCGCTTCATCTCGGCCTCGCCCACCAGCAGCATCACTTCCTCGCGGAGTGGCGAATCGTAGAGTTTGAGGAACCGCTTGGCCGCACCCACGGCCTTGCGATAGTCACCCTGATCGACGTGCCAGCGGACCAGCGCCAGCTCCCCCTCCGGCGAGCCTTCCGCCGGGGTTACCACCTGCTGCCACTGCCCACCGCGGAACTCGCTCCCCCCCTGGGCCAAGACAGACGCGCTCAGCGCGGCCAGCACCGCCGCGACGACCGACGCCGAATGAGTGCAATGGGTCATGGGGCGTTGTCCGAACATGGGCCGACGACTGGGGCCATTATACGGACCCCCCAGGCCATGACAAGCCCGCGCGTCCCCAAGGGTGCATTAGGGTTTTGGTGAATCCCCCGCCTGACGGCGGGGGCTTTTGCAGCGCACCACCGACGGATCCCCCCGGCAGCCCCCTGCGTCAGCCTGCCTGCCGGCAGGCAGGCACGGGGATGATGCTCTCATCTACTGCCGGGCCAAGACGGTAATGCTCCCCGCCCCCAACCCGCCGCGTACGGGCACGCGGGGTTCAGCGTGCCCGGTGCACCACCACGCCGAAGTCCTCCTTCGGTGGCTGTTCCGGGCCACCGCCATCGGCCTTGTCCTCCCCGACGCTGTAGACCACAAACCCCTTGCCCTGGACCCTGTAGACCAAGTCCTTGCCCGTGAATGGGTCAGCCGGAAGCTCGCCCCCGACCATCGCCCGCAATTCCTCCAGCGAGACGGGCAGCCGCCTCTTGGCCAGGCGATACCGCTCGACCATCACCGCCACCTGCGCCGAACGGACCCTACCGATTGTCCGCCCGAATAGCTCAAAAGCGCGCTCCTCGGCGGGGATCAGCAGCCTGCTGAAAAAGCTGAAGACCCCGTGGTGGCTGCGGCCAGCTTCACGGGCGGCCTCAAGTGCCTCCGGCCAGTCCTTGCGGGCGGCCTCCACGAAACGGTCGGTCATCCTCAACGCGTCGGCAACGATCAGGCGGGCCAGCGGCCTTAACAAGAAGGTGGGCGGGGCCGTCTCCGCAAAGGGGGTCTTGTCGGGGGGGAGAAGCCGCTCCGGCAAACCGATTGAGAAACGGCACATCGCTAGCGTATACAGCCGCCCCATGGCATAGATCCGCTCCAGCTCCTTGGTAGGGTCAGCGCGGGCTAAGGCCTGCTCGAGCGTCGCGAGCTGCTGATCCGACAGAGAGCCGCCCTCGAGGACGGCCCCCAGCGCATCCACATGCAGGGCCACGCAGGCAATCTTGGTCAGGTAGGCGACCAGGACCGGCTGGCGGTCGAACATCCGCAGCATGCGGAATGAGGAGACCAACGAATCCACTGCCTTACGCGTTTGGCCCCGGCGCGCCAGCCACACCGTCCTCAGACGCAGCAACTTGGCCAGTCCTCGTGCAGGGGTAAACGGCCCTAGCATGGGGCCAATGCCGTGAGAGACGCCGAGGTCAAACGCGCACTGGGGTCGGGACGAGCCGCGATCGACCATCTCCAGCGCCTGGGCGTTGTCCGCGAGGACCTGTTTGATCTCACCGTCCAGGTCAGATGGAATCCTCCGCGTGCGGGTCGAAGGATCATCGAGCCTGTCCTGAAGATCGTTGACCTTCCCAGTGGCAGAGCCCTGGTAGAGGGACAGGGCCGCCTTGTAGAAGGGCGCCGCATCATCGGCCTCCGCGACGGCCGGCTGGGCCTTGTCCCACTCCTCAAACGTCAGCGGCTTCCCGGCCGCACGCAACCGGGCGATCTCGCCCTCCAGCGTCCGGCCCGCGACGTGGCTGAAAATGCCCCAGCCCACGGCCGCGATCACCACAAGAACCACAGCCCAGAAGAATATCCTCCTGACGACACCTCCCCACTCCAGCGGCTTGCGGAGCCTGGGCACGTCGGTCGGTGTTGCGGGTTCCGCGCTCATCGTGCTCTCCCTCTTGTTGTCTTGACGCCCTACCCACTACAGCTATTCATCCGATCTCAATCGTGGTCAGTCGATGGCGTGGCGGGCCATCTTCAGCGCTCGGCCAATCTGGTGCGCGGCGTGGTAGGCCAGCACGCGGTTGACCGCGGTCGCTTGCTTGTCCGGGAGGGTCACCTTCACGCCCGCCTCGGCCGCGGCCAAGGCCGCAAGCCCTGCCAGCGCCGCCCCGCTCAAGCGGAACTTCTCGGTGCTGGCGCCCTCGCAGGCCCCGCACAGCAACCCGCCCTGGATGGAGGAGAAGTGCACGTCCTTTCGCCCCGCCCCGGCAATCCTGCGCCCGCAGGCCACGCAGCGGGCCAGCTCCCCCAGCAGCCCCACGTGCCGCAGCAGCCGCCACTGGAAATACGCCAGCACCGCGCCCACCTGGGCCTGGGGGGCGGTGAGGCGGTCCAGGGCGTTGTGCAGCAGGTCGAAGACCTCCACGTGCGGGTCGGCCTCGCCCAATAGCGCACCGACCAGTTCCAGCATGAACATCGCCGCGTTCAGCCGCCGGGAGTCCCGCCGCAGGCCCGGCCGAGCGACCGTCTCGGCGAACTCGACCAGCGTCCCTAAGCCCTCACGGGAAGCGGGGATATAGACCAGCTCTCCCTCGGCCAGCACGTCGATGGGCCCGCCGGTGGCGCTCTTGGCGCGCTTGGCGCCCTTGGCGAGCAGGTCCACCTTGCCGTCGTCGCGGGTGAGGAAGCCCGCGACCTGGCTGGTCTCGCTATAGTCGCCCGTTCGCAGACAGATGGCCGCCGATCGCCGCCGCATGGCCTCAAGCTAGCGACTTGGAGTCGGTGCGGCAACGAGGCAGGCGAAGGGGATGGGGCGGGCGGGAACGCAACCGGCGGGCAGGCGCAAACAGGTCCGCACCGCCTTCGTGACAGTGCGGCCCGTCCCTCACTTATCGCGGCCCGCGACGGCCTGACCTCGCATCGTCCAAGCGGCTCATGACTCCGCTGCGGGTCACACTCCGCGGTGCTCCCTCCTTCCACTGCGCTTCCGGAGGCCTCTTCGCGAAGGAGCTCTGCTCAGACGTGCGTGGTCAGGCCGCCGACTAAAGCCGCGCTACTCCTGACATTTCACTCTAGGCGCGCGCCGCAGAGGATTCAAACAAAGTGCGCTCCTGCGCGCAGATGTTTTTTGCAGGCGCGCGGAGCAGGCCGGAGATCTTCTTGAAGTGGCTCCACGCCCCGCGTGGATCGCGCATCCTGCCGCTGTCGCCGCCTCGCGTCAGGAGCTACTCCACCCCCTCGCCCTCGATCGCGTCACGGTCGGACGCGCGCGGCGCCGCGGCCTCGGTGCAGGGGCGCGCGGGGCCGGCGGAGCGGAAGGTGAAGGTCTTGCCCTTGGCGTCGACGACGACGTGCTCACCCTCGTGGATCTCGCCGCGCAGGATCTTGCCGGCCAGGCCGTTCTCAATCTTCTGCTGAATCAGCCGCTTCAGCGGGCGCGCCCCGAAGCGGGGATCGTAGCCCAGCTCGCCCAGAAGATTCTTCGCGCGGCCGGTAACCTCGATGGACATGTGCCGATCGGCCAGACGCTGCCAGAGGCACGCGATCTGGATGTCCACGATCGCGGCCAGGTGCTCGGCGGTCAGGGAGTGGAAGATCACCGTCTCGTCGATGCGGTTGAGGAACTCCGGGCGGAAGTGCTGCCGCAGGGCCTCGGTGAGATGAGCCTCGATCTCCCAGGCTTCGGCCTGCTTGGCCGTCAGGTCCTGCACCTGCTGGCTGGCGATGTTGCTGGTCATGGCGATGAGCGTGTTCTTGAAGTCCACGGTCCGGCCCTGGCCGTCGGTGAGGCGCCCGTCGTCGAGCACCTGGAGCAGCGCGTTGAACACGTCGGGGTGGGCCTTCTCGATCTCGTCGAGGAGGATCACCGCGTAGGGCCGACGGCGGACGGCTTCGGTGAGCTGGCCGCCCTCGTCGTAGCCGACGTAGCCCGGAGGCGAGCCGACCAGCCGCGACACGGAGTGCTTCTCCATGTACTCCGACATGTCGACCTGGATCATCATTTCCTCGTCACCGAACAGGAACTCGGCCAGGGTGCGCGCCAGCTCG
>JALHTV010000187.1 GCA_022866005.1 Phycisphaerae bacterium | reverse complement strand
GGCCGTGGACGCCTCGATGGTCGGGCGCGACCACCCGATCCTGATCGACAAGTTCCTGGCCGCCGCGACGGAGGTGGACGTGGACTGCATCGCCGACTTCGGCCCGCGGCCCGACGGCCGCGCGGAGACCCACCCGCGGGCGGTCATCTGCGGCGTGATGGAGCACATCGAGGAGGCCGGCATCCACAGCGGCGACTCGGCCTGCGCGCTGCCGCCGTTCTCGCTGGAGGCCGGCGTGGTCGCGGAGATCGAGCGGCAGGCGCGGGTGCTGGCCGCCAAGCTCCTGGTCCGCGGATTGATGAACGTGCAGTTCGCCGTCAAGGATGGAGCGGTGTACGTGCTGGAGGTCAACCCGCGCGCGTCGCGCACGGTGCCGTTCGTCTCCAAGGCTACGGGCGTCCCGTGGGCCAAGCTCGCCGCGAAGGTCATGGCCGGGGTGAGCCTGGAGGCGATGGGCGTGCGCGAACCGCCGCGCCCGGCGCAGACGTCGGTGAAGGAGAGCGTCTTTCCGTTCGCCAAGTTCCCGGGCGTGGACGTGATCCTAGGCCCGGAGATGCGATCCACCGGTGAGGTGATGGGCATCGACATGAGCTTCGGTCTGGCGTTCGCCAAGAGTCAGATCGCCGCGGGCTGCGCGCTGCCGGTCCGCGGGACGATCTTCGTCTCCGTCCACGACCGCGACAAGCCGGCCATCGTGCCCATCGCCCAGCGGTTGGCCGCGATGGGCTTCCAGCTGGTCGCCACGGCCGGGACGGGCCAGGTCCTCCAGCGGGCAGGCGTAGCCGTGCGGCAGATCCCCAAGCTGTCCGAGGGCCGCCCGAACATCGCCGACATGATCACCAACCGCCAGCTTTCGCTGATCATCAACACGCCCACGCGTCGCGGACCGACCACCGACGAGGGCCGCATCCGCGCCCTGGCCACGCTGCATCAGGTCCCCATCGTCACCACGATCACCGGTGCGGAGGCCGCCGCCGACGGCATCGCCGCGTTGCGGGCGGGACTGGCCGGCGGCAGCGACGCCGACGCCGCCTGGACCGTCCGCCCGCTCCAGGAATACTTCCCCGCTACCTCGCGTCAGCGGCGGGCCGCCAAGGCCGATTGAAGGTCCAGGATTCGCCTGGCCGCGCGGAGGCGGATCTTCAGGTCCATCGGGTCAAAGGGCTTCAGCAAGTAGTCGTCCGCCCCGGCCACCAGGACCTTGATAATCTCTTCCTTCTGCCGGCTGCCGGTAAGCAGGATGATGTAGAAGTCGCCCTCGGGGCTCATCTGCCGGACGGTTCGGCACACCTCGAAGCCGTCCATCCCCGGCATGAGCCAGTCCAGGATCACCAGCCGGGGCGGGTCATTGCCGCGCAGGACATCCATCGCCTCTTGGCCGTCGTGAACCGTGACGACCTGGTAATCCCATTGTGTGAGCATCCGCTCCAGGAGGCTGCAATAGACGGCGTCATCATCCGCAACCAGGATTTTCATGGCGCACTCTCTTTCACTAACGACCCCAATGAAGCTTCCAGTCTTAGTACTTGGCGTTCCAACTCGTCCCAGGCCTGGTGCATCGGCTCGGTCTGCCCAGCGACCGCCAGGTGCCGCAGGGCTTCGGCGGCGTGGATCACCACCTGGGCGCCCAAGAGCCCGGCTGAGCCGGTCAGCTTGTGGATACCTTGGCGAACCTTTTTGCAGTCCCCCTGGGCCACGGCCTGGTGGATGTCAGCCAACATGCCCGGGGCGTTGGCCAGGAAGACCGTTGCCACCCGCGCCAGCAGGACCGGGTCTCCGTTGCAGCGGTCCAGGGCGCCGGCGTAGTCGAAGGCCCGCAGCGGCTGCGTCGAGCCCGCCGAGGTCGCGCTGGCTGAGCTGGCCGCAGCGCCCTGCGCTAAGCCTGCCGAAGCGGGCTGGGGTGCGGGACGGCCCGGGGTGGAATCCGGGCAGACCTGGTCGATGGCGGCCAGCAGCGCCTGGGTGCTGAAGGGCTTGGCCACGTACCCGTCCATGCCCGCCTCGAGGCAGCGCCGATGGTCGGCCTCGGTGGCATAGGCCGTCATGCCAACGATGGGGACGTGCCCGCCGGTGCGGGACTCCTGCTGGCGGAGCTTTACGACGGCCTCAAAGCCGTCCATCTCCGGCATCTGCACGTCCATCAACACCAGTCCAAGCCCGCCTTTCGCCATCTCCTCCAAGGCTGCCGTGCCGTCGGCGACGACCGTGACGTCGTGCCCCCACATGCGCAGCACGGTCGCGACGTGTTCCTGGTTGACCGGGTTGTCCTCGGCCAGCAGCACGCGGAGGCTGCGGCGTCGCCGACGCAGGCGGTGGCGCGTGATGGCTGAGCCATCCTTGGCGACCCCCGATGCGACCGCCGTCAGCACGGCTCCCAGCATCACGCGCGGGGCCACCGGACCGGTCAGGTAGCCGTCCAGTCCCAGTTCGCGGCAGCGGGCCATGTCGCCCCGCAGCCCCGCCGCCGCGGTCATGATGACGGCCGGGGCGGCAATCTGCTTGAGGTCCCAGGCCAAGGCGAACGCGTCCACGCCTTCCAGGGACGCACTGACCAGCACCAGCACGAAGGGATCCCCCGCGTCCTCCGCCCGGCGCATGGTGCTGGGCGCGGCCGCGGCTGCGGGGATGACCGTCAGTCTCATGCCCCAGGACGAGAGGCTTGCCGCCAACTCCTGCGCGGAGCCGGGCTTGTCGTCCACCACCAGCGCCGGCAGGCCGATCAGCAGGCTGGGGTCCGTCGCCCGGCCGGGGGTCGTCGCCCGGCCACCGGCCGCATCCGCCTCGCGATCCGGAACCCCCGCCGTCGCGTCAGTGTAGCAGGCGGTGAAGTGGAAGGTGCTGCCCTTGCCCGCCTCGCTCTCCACCCAGATTTGCCCGCCCATCAGGCCCACCATCTGGGAGGAGATCGCCAGCCCCAGCCCCGTGCCGCCGGCCTTGCGATACGGGTTGTCGCTGACCTGCTCGAAGGGTTGGAAAATGGCCTGGAGCTTCTCGGCCGGGATGCCCACGCCGGTATCGCTCACGGCGAAGTGCAGCACCACCGGATGCGGTCGAAGCCGGCTGGGCTCCACCGAAATCCCCGAGATCGCCTCCACGGACACCTGCACGCTGCCGTGGCCGGTGTATTTCACCGCATTGCCGGCCAGGTTGGTGAGCACCTGTCGCGGGCGGCCGGGGTCGCCTAGCAGGCGGTCCGGCACGTCGGAGGCCACCTCCCACGACAGCGTCAGACCTTTGTTGGCCGCCTGGACGGCGAGGATGCTCAAGCTGGCATCCACGCAGTCGCGCAGGGGGAAGACCTCGCGGGACAGCTCCAGCTTGCCCGCCTCGATCTTGGACAGGTCCAGGATGTCATTGATGATCGTCAGCAAGCCGTCTGCGGACTGCCGGGCCAGCGTGAGGTAGCGCCGCTGTTTGCTCGTCAGCTCCGTGCCCAGGGCCAGCTCCGTCATGCCGAGGATCCCGTTCATCGGGGTGCGGATTTCGTGGCTGACGCGGGCGAGGAACTGGCTCTTCATCTCGTTGGCCGACTCCGCCGCCAGGCGGCGTTGGCGCTCCATCTCCGCGTTGCCCTGGGCGCTGCGGTAGGTCAGGTAGCCGGTGGCGAAGAAGAGCACCGCCAGCGCCACAATCAGCGTGAAGGTCAGCCGCTCGTAGGCGGTGATGGGGACGGACACCTCCGACTCACCGGCCGCCATGACGACGCTGTAGCGCCGATCACCCAAGCGGACCCGCGCGGTGGCCAGCAAAAGGACCGATCCGCCCGGTCCCCCACGGGGCAGCTCCACCATAGCCGATTCCCGCAAGGCGACGGATTTGATCGCCCCGGCCAAGGCATCGGCTCGACGCCGCGGGGCAGCGTCCTCAGAGGGCTGCTGGCGATCCCCATCGCTCCCCAGGGAGGCGCGGCCCAAGTCGGTCCTGTAGACGAAGCGCCCCTCAGGGTCGGTCAATCCCAGGAAGCGTTGCGGAAGGGTCGCGCCCCCCGACAGGCTCTTGGCGCAGAGTTTGCGCACACTGACGGCCGCTCGCAGCGCATACCGCGTGCCCTGCACTTCCCAATCCGGAAGGTGCACCACTACGGTGGGCCCATCGTGTGAAGCGACCCCCCGGCCGCACTGAACGATCGCCCGACCGGTGGAGTCCGTCAGGACCAGGCCGTCCAGGACGTCCTTGTGGCTGTCGTAGAACCCCCCCACCAGCGTGGCCAGGGCAACCCGATCGGCGGAGGCCGCACCGGCGGACAGCGCGCCCAGGGCCTTGGAGACCTCCATAAAGGCCGACTCCATCATCGTGGCCTTGTTCTGGGCTGAGGCCAGTTGATAGTGCTGGAAGCGGCTGAGGATGCCCCTGCGGAAATTGTCCTGATGCCAGGCCATGGCGGCCACCACCGCCCCGGCGACAACCCCCGCCAACAGCACCGGACCAATGATGTGCCAGTCCGGCAGCGACCGGCGCAAGACGGTGCGTCGGACCGAGGGCCTTCGACCGGCGGGGCCGGCGGTTGTTGCCTTAGCAGCCATCCTGTCTGCCTCCAGCGACGGGCGCTGTGCTGGCGCGGGGGCCTGGCGCGGCGTGCGGGCGACTCCGCCTGATGCGTGCAACCCTCGAAGGGCACAGATCATCAGCCCACATGGACAGAGTCACTCCGGGTCGGGCCACCCCGGGCCATTGGGTGCATCGGACGGCCCCCCGGACGACTTTATTACCCACCGGACGATCGCCGGCCCCGCCGGTCATTGCAGCCAGCGGAGGCAATGGATGGCTAGGGGAATAGCCTCAAGCTGTCCGGGGCCGGGGAGGCGGAGGCAGGACTGGCAGTGGCGCATCACCGCGGCGGTACAGGGGTCGTGGGCGTCGGGGGCGGCGGCTTGGAGCGTCTCAGCCAGCAGGACCGCCCCTTGGGCAAGCTCGTCGCGGCCCAGGGCCTGGATGCATCGGTCGGCCAGGTCGCCCCTCGGTTCGCGCGGCCGAAGCCACCGCACCCTGCCGCGGACCTTGTGCAGGGCGGTGGCGGCCCCGGTGGCGGGATCAGCCCGCATGGCTCGCCACAACTGGATGAAGAACCGCTCGTTCCCCACCAGCCGGGCCAGGGCCAGGTTGAGCTCGCTGATCCAACCGGCGCTGGGCAACAGCGCGTGCAGGGCGATGATGGGTTCGACGGCCCTGCGGACCCGCAGCTGCCCCAGGGAGGAGGCGTAGGCCATCCGCAGGGCAGGGGTGAGGGGACTGGCCAGACGCTGGGTCATCTCACCGACGGTCCGCGCATCGCCCAGCGCCGCCAGCGCCCGGGCGCTGCGGGCGGCCAGCAGCGGGTAGCCGTGGCGGAACGTCTGCACGAGCGGCTCGAGGGCGGCGCCGTCGCCGATCCGCGAGAGCGCCCAGGCCGCCTCGCTGCTCGCATCGTCGTGCTGGTCCAGCAGGATGCGGATCAGCTCGGCGGTCAGCACCGGTCGGGGGCGCTGGGCCGCCACGATGATCGCCTCGTAGCGGACGTAGAAGTCGCGATCGCGCAGGGCCACCAGGAGCCGCTCGGCCCGACGGGTCCTGCGGAGGCGGTTCAGCCGGCGCTTCAGGGCCGCCCGGCCCTCGGCGGCGTGGAGGGTCGCCAGGGTGTCGGCGTAGCCCCGCCGCAGCACGGGGTCGGCCTCGGCGCTCGCGCGCCGGGTGAGTTCCTGGAGGATGCCGCGGTCTCCCAGCGCCGCCAGCGCGCGGGCCGCACGGAGTCGCAGCAGCGGCGGATCGGCCCCGAAGGCCCATCGCAGCGGCGCGACCGCCTCGGGACTCCCCAGGCGTCCCAGGGCCCAGGCCGCGGCCAGGGTGAGGTCCTGCTGCTCCCCGATGAGCGTCTCGACGAGTTGGCCGGTCAGGGCCGGGTCGCTGCGGGTCCGCGCGATGGCGATGATCGCCTCGTAGCGAACGTGGAAGCTGGGGTCGGCCAGGGCGTCGGCCAGGCGATCGGCGCTGAGGGGGCTTCCAGCCCGGCCCAGGCGACGGATCATCTCCACCCGGTCGGCCTCGCGCCCGGCCAAGTCATACCGCAGCAGCGAGTCCACGGCCATCAGCGGGTTGCCCTGGAAGAACAGGCCCACGAACCGCCGGACGGGGAGGGAACCGTCCACGCGGACCTGTCGCTGGAGCGCCAGCCCCGCCAGGAGCATCACGATGCTGAACAGGAACAGGAACGTGTAGGGGTTGAAGTGCAGCCCCAGGAACGTCCCCGCCACACCGCCCGCCAGGGTCATGGTCTGCCCCGCCAGCACCTGCCCCAGCCCGCCGGTGACGCCCATCCACGCGCAGAAGACCGACACGTAATGCGTCTTGCGGCGGGGCGGGACGATGGACACGTAGAGCTGTCGGCCGGTGCCCAGCATGTAGCCCACCGAGGCGATGCCTCCCACCGTCATCACTGCCAAAGCGATCGGTGCGCTCCAGAATGAACCATAGGGAATCACCAGCCACGCCAGCGGGGGCACCAGCAGCAACCCCAGGCCCGACAGGATCACCGGCTTGCTGCCGAAGCGGTCCGCGGCCCAGCCCCACAAGTAGCTCGCCAGCAGCATGCCGATCAGGAAGCCGTTTTGGAGCAGCACCACGGTGGCGGCGTCGATGCCGACGGCCTCGGTGAGGAACAGCGGCACGAAGACGTTCAGCGGCGCCGAGCCGACCGTCACCAGGCTCAGCGCCGTCAGGTAGGTCAGGAAATTGCGGTCGCGCAGCGCCGTGGAGAACCGCCGGAGGTGCCAGACGGCGGGCTTGCCCGGCTGGGCCTCCAGACCGCCGGGGATCCGCCAGGCCCAGTAGATCGACACCAGCCCCACGGTCGCCCCCGCGGCCATCAGCCAACCGTACCGCCACAGGCCGCTGGATTCACCGATCACCCATCCGGAGACGAACACGGCCGCGACACCGGCCAGCGTGGCCACAATGTTGTCCACGGCGCTGAAGCGCCCGCGAAGGTGGTGAGGGATGATATCCTGGCGCCACTGCGCGTTGGCTGCCTCGCCGAAGGCCCGGCACAGCGAGAAGCAACCGACCATCAGGGCCACAAAGGCGAACGCCCCGTCGGCCCCGTACCGCCACGCGACCGGCGGGGTGGCCACCAGCCCGGCGATGAAGACATTCCGCGCGGCCCAGAAGCCCACGAACACCCGCTTGACCCCCAGCCGCGCCGCCAGGGGCGCCAAGAAGATCGCCCCGACCCCGGCAAAGGGGATCAGCGACAGGACCACGCCGATGCGGACCTTGTCCAGCCCCAGATCCGACAGGAACAGGACAAACACGCTGCCGAACACCGTCAAGCGGCAGAAGACACTGTTGAGGGCATCAAAGGCCATCACGTGCGGCAGATGGCGGATCCGCTCAGCCGGTGTCGGTTCGACGGTCATGGCGACAGCGTCATAGTATAGAGCGTTCCTGCCGCGATGACACAACAGGACCCGCCGAAGCGCTATCGCACGGTGCGATGAGTGCGGCCCCGTGCTCCCATCAGAGCAAGACCGCCAGCCAACAACAGCCCCGCGGAGGCGGGTTCGGGCAGGGGTGCGGCAGGCAGGGTCCAATTCCAGTTGCCGCCCATCAAGGCCAGGTCGCTGCCATCCACCGAGCCGTCCCCACTGAAGTCACCGGTCGCCCAGCTCTGACCGCTCCGCATCCAGGCCGCACCCACCAACGCCAGATCGCCGCCGTCTACGCCGTGGTCGCCATTGGCGTCACCGTAGGTGTACCCCAGGAAGATCAGTTGGTAGGTCGCGCCCTCGGCGGCCCCACCAAAGGCCGAAGAACCCACCGGCAGGCCCAGCGTGATGTTGCTGGTGAACGTGCCGAAGTTGCCGACGAAGTGCTCGCCGCTGGGGTCGGTCGAGGCCATCACCGCAAACCTGTCGCCTTCCCTCGGGCGGAAGTCGCCCAGGACTTGAACGTCCATCCCGCCGCCCAGCGTCGAGACGGCCGTGGTGTGAATCAGGCTGTGGCTGTCGCCATCCAGCTCCAGGGTGATCGTGCTGCTCCGCTCGTTGCCGGTGTTGACGGTCAGGCCGCCCACCTCGACATACGCGCTTCTGGCGACTTTCAGCGCTCCAGTCCCGCCGGTCCCCCAGGCCAGCACGATCGGCCCCGTGGCCGTCAGGCTGCCTCCTGCTATGTTCAACAGGGCCCGCGCCCCGGTGGTTCCGCCAAGCTCCACGTTGCCGGCCACGGTTAGCAGGCCCCCGCTGAGGTCGTATGTCCCCCCCGACCCGGCAGAGTACCCCAGGAGGAGCGCGTATCCCACGCTGTTTGTCCCGCCGGACTGGCTGAAGCTTCCCTCACCGGAATGGCCTACGTACAGGCCCCGCGACCCCAACGAGCCCCCGGTGAGCTCGTAGGACCCGGTGCCTCCGGCAGACTGCCCCAGGTGCAGATCGTCGCGCACTGCGTTGGTCCCGCCGGATTGAGTGAAGCTCCCCCTGCCGGAATACCCCACGTATTGCTGCTGGGAGTCAAGCGACCCATCGGTCAGGGTGTAGGTTCCTTGGGCGGCGGAAGCGGCCCCCACAAACAGGGTCCCGCCCGTTGCGGTGATCCCGCCCGATTGGATGACAGATCCCGCAAGACTCTCGCCCACAACGAGGCTGCGCACCGAAATGCTCCCTCCGGAGATGATCGCGGCACCTCCGTTGTCGATGATCGCGTCGTCGTCGGCCCCGGGCAGTGAGGGGGTCCAGTTGCTGGGGTCCTCCCACAGGCCGGGTGTGTTGGGATCGCCTTGCCAGTAGCACGTCACCATCTGGGAGATCGTATAGGCCTTGATCGAGAAATTGGCCGTGGCGTCCCAGGTGGTCAGGTCGATCCAGGTGTCACCGTAGAAGCTGTAGTAGCTTTCCCCGGACGAGGCGGTGGAGGTGCAGTATCCGCTGACGCTGTAATCGATAGCCAGGGGGTATTCGCCACCCTTGGTGATGCCGAGGACCACCACAAAATCGTCGTTGGCATCCAAGCTGACGAGGCTGTCCAGGTCGATCACATGGAAACCCCATTGGGTGATCGCTCCGCTCTTGGACGCGAGCAACTCCGATGGCCCGCCGGGGCTCCAGGTATCATAGATCTGGAGGTCGTACTTGGCGCCGTCCTTCTGCGTGTAGAACCCGATGGCCGCGAGCTGCTCTTGCTTGGTGGTGGTGAACACGTTGCAGCCGTACGGGGTGTTCAGCTCGGTGACGTCGCCGAAGTAGTCGTGGTAGTAGACATCCGTGACGGGGTCGGCCGCCTGGGTCTGGTAGGACGCCCCGTACGTGCAGCCGGCGGCGTCCTGGTAGGCGATCCTGAAGTAACCGTTGTCCCCCCAATCGGAGCCCCAGCTATTCTTGACCAGCCAGGCCCCGTTGCCGCCGGCGGTGATCGTGTTGTCATCCCAGCCGATGATGTCCACGGCGTGGTTGCTGGTGGCGGTAACGCCTTGGTAGTAGGTGTAGTCCGAGGAGCGATAGTAGGCGTCGTCGTAGTACATGCTGGTGTGCAGCCCACCGTAGGTGACGACCGCGTTCTTGCTCTCGGTAGACGTGTCAAAGAACGGCGTGTCGTGGAGGAACCGGGCGCGGGGGATGGTCACCGGCGCCGTCGCCCGATCATCCCAAGGGTGATATGGGTCGTCCGCCTCCAGGCCGGGTCCGGCCAGGCGCGACATGTAGGCCATGCTCATCCACGCCTGTCCCCCATCACAGGGCCCGGGGGCGAACCCGTGTTGGTTCTTCAGATTGTTCTCGGAGAAGTCGTAGGTCGCCCCTCCCGTGCGGAGGACGTAGCTCTCGGCCGAGCCATACGTGGCAAAGGCCCAGCAGCTGCCGCATGCGCCTTGGTCCTTGACGGAGGTGACATAGTTGCTCCCGCTGACGTTGCGGAGGTCGAAGTAAGACGGGGGGGCCGCATCGGCGCTGCTGGGGCTGTCGGAGGCGACGATCCCGCCACCGTCTCCGTCAACATCAAAGATACGAAGCACGGGATTGGCCTCGACCGTCTGGCCCATCGCCGCTGAGCCCGTCAGCCCCCAGGCAACAATCGAGGCGACCACGAGCCCCCTGGCCCCGACGCTTGCCAGTTTCGCGCTCATGCAGCGGCCCTTCCCAATGCCTAGGACCATCTACCAACCTGCCCGCGCGGCCCCACAGGGCCGGCGCGCGCAACAAACAGCGGCGCTTCATTGGGAACTCGGCCGGGCGGCCTTTGCGGGTAAGCGAGGCCCGCCGCATCCCCTCCCAGGGACAGCCAGAAAGCTCCACCGCTCCCGAGTGGAAAAGCTGACCATAGAGCTCGAGCTATACCAATCTAACCCCGCTGCTAAGGCCTGTCAAGCGCGAAGGCTCGCCCGCCGCAAGGGGCCTGTCAATTTGGCAGCCGCCGGCCCGGAACTGGATGGTGCCGCGCCGTGCAGACGGGGTTTTGCGGAGGCGAACGGGGGGCGGATGGAGCGGCGTTTCGCGCGGGGGAGTCTCGTGGCGTGGCGGATCGGAAAGACACTTTGGGCGCTACTAAAGATTCAGCCCCGAGGTCCGATGAATTCCCTAGCGGCGCGGTCTGCTTGCTTTGGCCCGCACCTGATGGCTATGCAAACCCTTCAGCGAAAAGCTGTCTACACGACCGGCGAGGTGGCGCGAATCTGCCACGTGGCCCCGCGCACCGTCAGCAAGTGGGTCGATAGCGGCCAGCTCCGCGGCTACCGCATCCCCGGCAGCCGGGACCGGCGAATCCCGGCCGAGCACCTGCTGGCGTTCCTCCGGGCCCATGGGATTCCCACCGACGCGATGGACAGCGGGCCCTGCCGCCTCCTGCTGATGGACACCGCCGCAACGCTGGAGGTGGTCGAGGCCCTGGGCGACTCGGACCACTGTGAGGTGCGCACGGCGGGCAATCTGTTCGAGGCCGGCGTGCTGGCCCAGCAGTTCCGTCCTCACGTGATCGTGCTGGACGTGGGTGACGGCCAGGACGCCGCGGATATCTGTCGCAACGTGAAAGAAAACGCCGCCCTCTCATCGGCGCGGCTGGTGGCTGTGTCGGCGGAGTTGTCGGTCGCGAAGGCTCAGGCCCTGCTGCGGCAGGGGTTCGATGCGTTCCTGGCCAAGCCGTACACGCCCGCCCAGTTGACCGCCGCCGCCGGCGTGATGGAAACGTGAACATCAGGCGGCCTGGCCGCCTGTGCGAATCACGGGCCGTCCGGAGGGTACCGGATATGTGCGTTCCGAGAAAAGGGCGGCCCGACTGTAACAACATCCCGGTTCTGGCGTGCAGCGGACACAGCCCGCTGCCGGCGCCGCCGAGGCGGTGTGGGAGGAAAGCGGGGGCGGCAGCACAGAACGGGACGAGGGAAAGGACGGGGCGACCTGCCCAAGGTCGCCCCGTTCAACTTTCTTATTGGGCCACGCGGCAGAACCTGCAAAGGCCAATTGGCAATTGACGATTGACTATTGACGATTGGACAGCGACAGGCCCGTCCCCGCAGTCCCAACCCGCAATCTCAAATCCGCAATCCGAATTCCGCAATCCGCAATCCCTCAGCTATTCCCACGGGAACGGCTGGCCCGTCAGGCGGGTGTAGGCCTCGACGTACTTGGCCCGCGTGGCCTCGACGACCTCCTGCGGCAGCAGCGGCGCGGGGGGCTTGCGGTCGAACTTGATCTCGTCCAGCCAGTCGCGGAGGTACTGCTTGTCGAAGCTGGGCTGGTCGCGCCCGGGCTGGTAGTCCTCCGCCGGCCAGAAGCGCGAGGAGTCCGGGGTGAGGCACTCGTCGATCAGGAGGAGCTTGCCGTCCGGTAGCCGCCCCCACTCGAGCTTCGTATCGGCCACCAGGATGCCACGCTCGGCGGCGTAGGCGCGGGCCTCGATGTAGATGGCGAGGGACTTGTCCCGCAGCTCGGTGATGGTCTGGTTCCCCACCCGCTTGGCCGCGGCCTCAAAGGTGATGTTCTCATCGTGGCCGGTGGCGGCCTTGGTGGCGGGGGTGAAGATCGCCTCGGGCAGTTGCGAGCCCTGCTTGAGCTTCTTGGGCAGCTTCACGCCACAGACCGCCCCGGTGGCCTTGTACTCCCGCCAGCCGCTGCCGGCGAGGTACCCACGCACCACGCACTCGATGGGCACGACGTCGGCCTTGCGGCAGAGCATGAACCGCCCGGCGATCTCCTCGTCGCGGCAGTCGTCGGGCAGGTCGGCCAGCTCGGTGGACAGCAGGTGATGCGCGGTGACGCCGGCCAGCCGGCGGAACCAGAACGCGCTGATCTGCGTGAGCACGCGGCCCTTGTCGGGAATACCGTTCGGCATGACCACGTCGTAGGCGCTGATGCGGTCGGTGGCGACGATCAGCAAGCGGTCGCCCAGGTCATAGATGTCGCGCACCTTGCCGGACCGCTTGGGGAGGCCCCCAATGGAGGTCGTCAGCAACGCCGTGGTTCGCATGGTTCGCTTCTACCTCCGCCCCGGCTAGGCCGTCAAGCGCACGGGGGGCCTCACCGGTTGGCCAGATACGCCAGCAGGAAGGCGATCTGGGTCAACAGGTTCGTCGCCAGCAGCGCCGATCGGCACAGCCCGCCCCAGCGGCGGCACAGCAGCACCCCGCCGGCCGCCGCGACCACGACCGGCGTGGCCGAGATGCTCAGTTGCGTCCAGGGCAGGTTGTTGTAGTACGTCACGGTCGCCACCACCAGGGCGGCCAGGACGATCGTCGCCGTCATCGGGCCGCACCCGCGTGCAAAGGCCGTTATGACCGGGTCGGTCCGCGCGCTGGGTCGGCAGAACTGCCCCGCCAGGAGCATCGCCCAGCCGCCCCAGACCGGGGCCAGCAGCAGCGCGCGGAACATCATCCGCGGGCGCGTCCACTGAAGCACCGGCGGCAGGTAGTGCGGGAAGTCGGGGTTCCAGCTGCGGATCCCCAGGAGCATCAGCGCCCAGAGGCTCACCAAGGCCGCCACGGCGACTGTCTGGCGCCCGTCGCGACCCACCAGGGACTCCGCCAGCGCCAGCACGCTGCGGGCGTACAGCCCCATCAGGCCGATCGCCAGCACCACGGCCATCGGCATCAGCGGAATGCCCGAGAAGTCCTTAAACAGACTCCACGTCCAGCTCCACAGAACCACCGAGCAGCATCCCCACAGGATGGACGCCACCATCACGCTCAGCCACCCCCGCGCGAAGCGGCCGGGCGGCTCTTCGGCGAGGCCCTCCTCGGCCGCTGCCAGGAGCATGTAGCCCGGTCGGTGAGTCAACCAGTGAAGGCCGTGAGCGGCTGCGATGAAGGTCTTGTGGGTCATGATCTTCCCGTCCGGGGTAGCGAGGGGTCTATTTCTTCTTGGCGGCGCGGGCCTCGTCCACGATGCGCACGTACTGCCGCGCGAGGTCGGTAATCTCATTCACCTTGCCGCTGGCAAGGGCCGATCGGGTCACCAGCGCCGAGCCGATGCCCAGCGTCACGGCCCCGGCGGCGATCCAGTCGGCGGCGGTGGTCAGGTCCACTCCGCCGGTAGGTGAGAGTTTCAGGTGCGGCATCGGGGCCAGAATGTCGCGGAAGTAGCTGGGCCCAAACTGTCCACCGGGGAACACCTTCACGATGTCGGCCCCGGCCTGGTGCGCGGTGAGGATCTCCGTGGGCGTCATCGCCCCGGGGACGACCGGCAGGTCGGCCTCGTGGGCGGCGCCGACCACCTGGGGGCAGAACACGGGCGAGACGACGAACTGCGCCCCGGCGGCGATGGCGGCCTGGGCGGTGCCCTCATCCAGCACGCTGCCCACACCGATCATCGCCTCCGGCACGGCCGAGCGGCAGTCGCGGATGACCTGGAGGGCATTGGGCGTGGTCATGGTGATCTCCACGCACTCCACCCCCCCGGCCAGCAGCGCCCGCACCACGTCCACGAGCTGCCCGCTGCTGGCGGCGCGGACCACGGCGACCACACCCTTCTCGCACAGCCGCTTGACGGCTGCCGCTCGATTGGACATTGCGTCGGCTCTCCCACGGAAACGCTGCCAGGGGAACACAGCTAGCCTATCCACCAGCCCCGCAGGCCGCAAGGCCGCGGATGGCCCGCCTGGAACGGCGCCGGATGGGGTGGGTGGCGGCTGTGTCTACGGTCTGCCCGTGGCCGGCGCGAACGCCGAGGCCATCTGGCGGACCAGCGCGTCGGCGTCGCGGGCCAGCAGGTCGATCGTCTTCTGGGCCTTGCCCTCCCCGCCCGCCGACAGCAACTCCACCAGGCGGAATCGCACCAGG
>JALHTV010000018.1 GCA_022866005.1 Phycisphaerae bacterium | reverse complement strand
GAGCTGGGCGTCGGCGCCCGTGAGGTCCATCTTGTTGGCGACGACGATCTCGCTCTTGGTGGCCAGGGCGGGGGAGTAGGAGGCCAGTTCCCTGCGGATTGCGCGGTAGTCCTCCGCCGGGTCGCTGCCGGAGATGGGGCAGATATCCACCATGTGCACCAGCACCCTGGTGCGCTCGACGTGCCGCAGGAACGCATCGCCCAGCCCAGTCCCGCTGTGGGCACCTTCGATCAGGCCGGGGATGTCGGCCAGGACGAACCGCTGGTGGCCGGGGGCCTCGACGATCCCCAGACAGGGGCTTAGCGTGGTGAAGGGGTAGGCGGCGATCTTGGGCCGGGCGGCCGAGAGGTGGCTCAGCAGCGTGCTCTTGCCGGCGTTGGGTTTGCCGATCAGCCCGGCGTCGGCGATGAGCTTGAGCTCCAGGTGGAGCGTGCGCTGCTGGCCTGGCTCACCGGGTTCGACCTGGCGCGGGGCCTGGTTGGTGGCGCTCTTGAAGTGCGTGTTGCCTCGCCCGCCCCTGCCGCCGGTGGCCACGCAGATGGATTGACCGGGCGCGGTCAGGTCCTTCAGCAGCAGGTCGTGCTCGGCGTCGCGGACGATCGTGCCGGTCGGGACGCGCACGACGATGTCCCGGCCGCTGCGCCCGTGCTTGTTGCTGCCCTCGCCCGCTCGGCCGTGGGGGGCGCGCCAGTGGTGCTTGCCGGCCAGGTGCTGGAGCGTGTTGAGCGAGCCGTCGGTCTGGACGTGGACGCTGCCGCCGTGGCCGCCGTCGCCGCCATCAGGCCCGCCGCGGGGGACGAACTTCTCCCGGCGGAACGAGACGCACCCGTCGCCGCCGCGCCCGCCGACCACGACGATGTCCACCTCGTCGACGAACATCACCTTGTTTGGAGCGGTCCGGTCTGTCATGGTTGCCCCGGAAGGGACGGAAACCTAACGAAAGAGGATGGCGCCACGCCGGGGCCATCCTCTGATTGTCTGACGACACAGCCACCGTCGGCCCGGCCTCGCGCGGGTGCGGCCCGCGCCGGCCAGGCGGCGGGGCTACATCACGTCCACGAACCGCCCGCGGAAGCTGACCTTGCCGTCGCGAAGGGCAAACAGCGTGTGGTCCCTTCCGGCTCCGACGTTCAGCCCCGGTTTGAGGGGCGTGCCGCACTGACGGACGATGATGCCGCCGGTCCGGATGGCCTGGCCGCCATACACCTTCACGCCGCGAAACTGGGCATTGCTGTCGCGCCCGTTCCGCGTCGAACCTTGTCCCTTTTTGTGTGCCATCTCTGATACTCCGCTGTTGGCCCCGCCCTCATGGAATCCTCCAGACTATCTTCGGATAATCCCCCTGTCAAGCCCAGTTAGCCTCACGCGGCCGAGGGTGTGCAACCCGTGCGGGGGGCATTACAATGCCGGCCATGGGCGAGGCGCGATTGCCATTCTTTGACCCTTCCCAGGCGCGTGGCCCGCGCCGCGGACCGGACGTGGGCCAGGACGTCACCGGAGAGGTTTTAGCCCACGGCGCCGACCGCGCCGACGCCGGCCGCGGGCGGGCGCCGCTGACCGTCTCGGCGCTGATCCTGCGGATCAAGGGCGCGCTGGCCGACGCGTTCCCGCAGACGGTCGCGGTGGTGGGGGAGATCAGCAATTTCAAGCTCCACTCCTCCGGGCACATGTACTTCCGACTCAAGGACGCCAGCTCCGCCATCGACGTGGCCCTGTGGCGCCAGCACGCCGAGCGGCTGAAGTTCTCGCCCGCCGACGGGCTGGAGGTGGTCGTCGAGGGGCGGGTCGACGTGTACGACGTCCGCGGGCAGCTCCAGCTCTACGCCGAGCGGATGACGCCCAAGGGCGCCGGCGCCCTGGAGCTGGCCTTCCGCCAGCTCCGCGAGAAGCTCCAGCGCGAAGGGCTGTTTGACCCGGCGGCCAAGGTCGCGATCGGGCGGTTTCCCCGCGCGGTGGGGATCATCACCTCGGCCAGCGGGGCCGCCATCCGCGACATCCGCCGCACGCTGCTGAGGCGCTGGCCGGCGGTGCGGGCCTACCTGCTGCCGGTCTTGGTCCAGGGCGAAGGGGCGGCCGAGGAAATCGCCCGCGCGATCGCCGCGACGGACGCCGCAGCCGGGCGGCTCGGCATCGACACGATTATCCTTGCCCGCGGCGGCGGCAGCCTGGAGGACCTCTGGGCCTTCAACGAGGAGATCGTCGCGCGGGCGATCTTCGCCGCACGCACGCCGATCATCACCGGCATCGGCCACGAGACCGACGTGACCATCGCCGACCTGGTGGCCGACCTTCGCGCGGCCACGCCCACCGCTGCCGCTGTCGCGGCCGTCCCGGACGCAGCCGAAGTGGCCCGCCACGTGGAGACGCTCCACAAGCGCCTGCACCGCAGCACGGTCGAGAGCCTCCGCGCCGCCCGCGTCGATCTGGAGGCGATCCTGCGGAGCGTGATCTTCCGCGACCCCGCCTGGCGCGTGCGGACCAGCCAGCAGCACCTGGATGAGCTGTCGCACCGCCTTCGGGCGGCCCAGGCGGACCTGGCGGCCGACTGCCGCAGGTATCTGGAGCCCCTGGCCGGGCGGCTGGCGGCCCTGCACCCGGCGGCCCTGGCCGAGCGGGCCCGCGGCATGTCAGATCGCTTGACCGGGCGGCTGGCCTGGGCGTTGGGCGGGTTGAGCAAACGGGCCGGGGACGCCCTGGCGGCCGTGCAGGCCCGGCTCGCCTCAGCCAGCCCCGTCCACCACCTCCGCCTGGCCCGGCAGCAGATCGACGCCGCCAGGCGCCATCTGGAGGCGCTGAGCTACCGCAACGTCCTGGCCCGGGGCTACAGCGTCACGCGCGACCGGGATGGAGAGATCCTCAGGTCGGTTGCCCAGGTCGTCCACGGCCAGGAGATCCGCACGGAGCTAGCGGACGGGAGCATCGACAGCCGCGTCACGCAGACCGACAAGGCCGAGGAGCCCAAGACGGGCAAGAAAGGCACCTCTAACCGCAGTCCACAACTGTTCGACGAATAACGGGAGCACCGTCATGACAGAGCAGAAGGTCAGCTTTGAGCAGGCCCTGGCGAAGTTGGAAAGAATCGTCGCCGAGATCGAGGCCGGCAAGGTCCCCCTGGAGAAGTCCATCGAGAAGTACGCCGAGGGCGTTGCCCTCATCAAGCAGTGCCGGGCGATTCTGGCGTCGGCCGAGAGCAAGATCAAGCTCCTGACCGGTGCCGAAGGCCAGGCGATGGAGGTGGCCGGTGAGCTGGACGAGCCGGACGAGGGCGACGAGACGTGATCGGAGCGGCGCCTGCAAGAATCCGCTCACGCCAGCGGCCCGACCTTGCCCCCAGGCAAGATAGGTCTTGTCATTCGGGCGCCCGAAGACCACAATAGGCTGTCGTGTAAGACCCACCTGAGGCCGTCGCGATGAGCATCCTTAAGGCGCTGGGCATACGAAGCGTGGTGCTGTCGTTCCTGGAGGTGGGGCTGTTCTTCCTGGTCATTACGCCACTGTATTTCTCGCTGTTGGCGACGGTCTACGCCCTGGTGAGCGGACAGGGCAGCCGGTTGGACTGGGCCGTGACGGTCCTGCCCCTTGCCCCCGCGAGCCTGGGGCGCTGGGCGGGGATCCTGCCGGTGTGGATGTGGGCACTGGAACTGATCGGCTATCTGCTGCTGGTGACGATCTACTGGGCCCCGGGCGAAGAGCGCGTGGATCGCGCGGAGCTGGGCGGGCTGATGATCTTCCTGGTCGTCGCGGTCGTTGGCGGCCTGGCATGGGTGGACTACCGCCACAAGGCCGTCTACACGGCGGTGGAGACCTTCTGGCGTATCGTGACCGGTCAGATGGTGGGAGGGAGTTGATGGCGCCGGCGCCCGGCCTCGGGAGTCGTTATGATCGTTGACTGTCACACCCACCTGTGGGCCGACGCACACCAGCTAGGTAAGGGTGCCGAGGCCATGCTCCTCCGTGCCGGCGTGCGCGGGGACTGCTGCGCCGGCCCAGCCGAGCACCGCCAGGCGGCCGTCGGCGTGGACCGGACGCTGGTGTTTGCCTACCGCTGTGCGGCCACGGGCGGGAACGTGCCGAACGATTACGTCGCGGATTACGTCGCCTCCAGCGACGGCAAGATGCTGGCCGTGGCGGCGGCGGACCCGGCCGACGGCCCCACCCGGCCGATCGAGGCGCTGCTGGTGCGGCGGGAGTTTGCGGGGGTCGTGGTGGACCCCGCCGGCGGTGACTTCCACCCGACCGACAGCCGCATCATGCCCCTCTACGAAGCGGCGGCCGCCTTGGGCAAGTGCGTGTTCTTCCAGCATGGGGCGGACTGGGCCGGTGCGGGGCGGATGGCCCATGCGCGCCCGGTGCTGCTGGAGGACATTGCCGCGGAACTGCCCACCCTGACGATTGTGATCGCCTCAATGGGCTTCCCGTGGGTCACGGAGTGTCTGGCACTGCTCGCCCGGCGCCCGCGCGTGTTTGCGGATGTCGCGGCGCTGGTCCGTCGGCCCTGGCAGGCGTATCACGCCCTGGTGCTGGCCCATCAGTTCAACGTGACAGACAAGATTCTCTTCGGCAGCGACTTCCCGTTCTCCACGGCGGCCGCGGCGATCGAGGGCCTCTACCGCCTCCAGGAAGTGACCCAAGGGACCAACCTCCCGACCGTGCCGCGGGAGACCCTGCGCTCGATCATCGAGCGGCGGGCGCTCACGGCGCTGGGGCTGGGCGGCGACCAGGAGCCCGCCCCCGCCCCCGCGGAGCAGGCCGAAGAGGAGACGTACTGGCCCTTGCGATGAGGCGCGTCGGCCGGGTCCGGCGCCCGCGCGGGGGCACGAAGGAGTAGCTGTATGAGACGTTCGGCGGTGCTGTTGGGCCTGGTGGGGGCGCTGGTCCTGGCGGCCGGCTGCGAGCGGGCTGAGCCGGTCGACGAACCCAAGGTCTACGATCCGGCGATCGATGCGCCTCCGTCGACGATCGGGGTGAACCCCAATCCGCTGTTGCTGGCCAATCAGGCCGAGATCGCAAAAAGGGCACCCAAGCCCTCGGCCCTCCGTGCTCCAGCGGGTCCCGCCCAGGCCAGCGGGGACGCCATCGAGAGCGTGAAGGCGACGCTCCTGAAGATGCTCGACGCCGTCGAGTCCGGGCAGAGCGACGCGATGATGAGCTTCTTCGTTCCAGAGGACGCGGCGACGATGCAATCCGCGCTGGCGGCGATGCCCGCCCTCAAGGCCAAGTGGGAGACGCTGGCGCGCCTGGTCCGGGATAAGCTCGGCGTCGAGGTGCCGTCCGAACAGATCCAGATGATGACCGGCCAGGAGACGATGGGGACACCGGCCTGGATGGACCGCGCGACTCTCATGGCGGAACCCAGCCCGCTCCAGTTCCTTGCCCGGGGGGACAAGGTCGTCGTCTCCCGCGGGGGCCAAGAGCCGGTCACGTTTGTCAACCTCGCCGGGAGCTGGAAGGTCGAACTGACCCCGCAAGAGCGGGCGATGATCGGCCTGTTCCAGGAGATGTCCAAGGCCGAGGACGCGATGGTGGATACCCTCACCGCCGGCATCAACGATGGCACGATCACCAAGGATAACTTCCAGACTCAGATGCAGGCGCAGGCCGAGGCGCACCTTGCACCTCTCTTCGCCAAGCTTGCGGCCGCGGCGACGGCTGCGGGCCCGGCCCCGGCGCCGGGAGAGGCTGTGGCCGCCCCGCCCGGTGGAACGCTGCCAGCGCCCGACCTAACCGCCGCGGGCGAGACCCCGGCCGAGCTGGAGGTCCCGGAGGCGGGGGGCGAACTGGCCGGCCCCAGTCGGCTGGAGCACGTCACGGCGCTGTGGTTGGCGGGCAATCGCAACGAGGCCCTGGGGGAGTTTGTCCGGATCGACTGGACCAAGGCGGCTGACTTCGCGGCCAATTCCATTTACGGCATTACGCAGCTGCGGTTTGCCGCCCTGTCCGGGGCCGAGCGCGATGCCATGACGGAAGTGGCTGGGATCCAGGTCAAGGCCTTGCAGGAATTGACGACGCGCCTGTCCGAACTGGCCACGCGGTACGCGGCCACGGGCAAAGAGGCGAAAGCCAAGGAATACGCCAAGGCGATGGCCGATTGCGCCCAGTACCTCCAGCAGCCAAACCGCCTGGTCGTCCTGCGTGAGGCGGGGGCGGCCATGGCCCAGCTCTCCGCGTCCCTCGTGCCTGGACCGACTGCCCCCGCCCCGACCCCCACCAGGATTGCCCGGCCCGGCCAGGGGCCTGTGGACCCCGGCTACATCGAGACGGTGGCGACGATCTGGGCAGGCAAGGAGAAGGAGCAGGCCCTGAAGGAATTCACGCGGATCGACTGGACCAAACCCGCCGTCCTGGAGCCTAGTTCGATCTTCCTGGTGACCGACGAACAGATCATCGCCATGCGTCCGGGCGCGCGCGAGCCCAAGGTGGCCGAGGCGACCGCCCTGGATAAGGCCCTGCGAGAGCTCAGCCAATACGTCCTGACCCAGGCCCGCAGCGCCACCCAGGCCAAGGACGCTGCCAAGGCCAAGCGATATACAGACGCCTTGGCTGCGATCAGCAGCTTCCTCCAGCAGCCGCAACACATGATCGTGCTGCGGTCCAGGGGCGACAGCATTTCCAGAATGGACAACCCGGTCACGGGCAAGCCGATAGGTACGGGCCCGCCGCCCTCGCCGAACGTCGTCCCGCCCGCCGCCCCTGCGGCCGCCCCTGCGGCCGTCCCTGCAACCGCGCCCGCACCGCCGGAAGAGGACATCAACGCGGGCCGCGGGCCGGAAGCGGCCCAGGAGCTGCGGAATCGCCTGTTGGCCCCGGCCAGGAGAATGTCCGGCGGCGGGAACTAGACGGACCGACCACCGGCCGCGCACCCAGGCGCCAGCGGCGTCGGGACCGCTCGGCAGGGCGCGGACTCTGCTCTGCGAAGCGCTACGCAGAGCACGAGACAAGGACAAGTCTGCCTCGCCGGTTTGCATGTCGCTAGACGTTTGTGGCTTGATCTAGGTGTCAGACAATGACGGATCCGCTTCGTCCGCAACCTTTGCTGGCGCATACCCTTAACGAGGTGCGCTACTACCTGACGGTCGCGGTCTGCCCCTCCTGCGGCAAGGGCCCGCGCGAGCTGGACCACGCCGAGGGCCCCGAGCCAGCCAGCCGATTGGCCGTCGTCACCGCCCGCTGCCGCCACTGCTCGCACCAGGACCGGTTGGAGTTCCTCTGCCGCCACGACGCCCCCACCGAAGGTGTCGAGGCCGAGACGATCAACCCCGACACCGAGCCGAGCACGATCATCGACCTGGCCCAGTGGCTGAGCCTGTTCTACCTGCTGGTGGAGTCCGCCGCCGGCGACAGCTCCCCCGTGGCCACCCGCCGCCGCGGCTACCAGGCGGCGCTGTGCCTGGCTGAGGCGCTGAAGTTCTACGGGGACGACGAGCTGCCCCCCGCGTCGGCATTCTTCGGCGAGGCCTCGGCGGAGATCTTCCGGCTGCATCCCGAGAAGTTCGCCCGCCAGAAGCTGCGGGACATGCAGGCCAAGCTGCCGGCGCTGGCGGTGATGGCCCGGCGGGTCGCGCGCGACGAGCGGTCGCCCCGGCGGCCCTGGTGGCGCTTCTGGCGAAGGTAAGGCCCCATGCTTCCCAAGGCGGTGACGGAATACCTCCTGGCGCATCGCGACCGCCACCTGGCCGAGCTGTGCGAGCTGCTGGCGATTCCCAGCATGGCCACGGTCCCCGACGGTGCCTGCGCCGCGGCCGCCGAGTGGGTGCGGGCGCGTCTGGAGCGCCTGGGGCTTGGTGCCCAGGTGGTCTTCTCGGCCGGCTCTGCTCTGCGAAGCGCTACGCAGAGCACGAGTCCGCCCAACGTCCTGGCCGAGGCCCACGGGGGCGAGGATCGGCCCACGCTGCTGGTGTACGGCCACTACGACGTCCAGCCGCCCGACCCGCTGGAGGCCTGGGAGACTCCCCCATTCAGCCCGCAGGTCCGCGGCGGGTGCCTGTATGCCCGCGGCGCCAGCGACGACAAGGGGCAGCTCTTCGCGCACCTGATGGCCGTTGAGGCCTGGCAGCACGCGGGCGGCCTGCCGGTGAATCTGAAGGTCTTCATCGAGGGCGAGGAGGAGATCGGCTCCCCGCACCTGGAGGGCCTGGGCCTGGCGGCGCGGGTGGTGGAGGCCGGAGGCCCCCCCAACGTGATCGCCACGGCGCACGTGGACGATCGGCTGCCGACGCTGCTTGTCTACGGCCACTACGACGTCCAGCCGCCCGACCCGCTGGAGCAGTGGCGGACGGACCCGTTCGAGCCGGCGGTGGCGGAGGGGTGCGTTTTCGGG
>JALHTV010000186.1 GCA_022866005.1 Phycisphaerae bacterium | reverse complement strand
GCGCTTCAGCACGGACCTGGCCGAGGGCGTGGCTCACGGGCAGGTGATCTTCATCGCCGTCGGCACCCCGTCGGCGCCCGACGGGTCGGCGGACCTGTCGGGCGTGGAGGCGATCATCCGCGAGGTGGCCCGGCTGATGACCTGCCCCAAGGTCGTCGTGATCAAGAGCACCGTGCCGGTCGGGACGGGCAGGCGGATGAGCGAGCTGATGGCCGACCTCACGGCGCATCCTTATTCGGTGGTGTCCAACCCGGAGTTTCTGCGGGAAGGGGCGGCGGTGGAGGACTTCCTGCGTCCCGATCGCATCATCATCGGCTGCGATGGGGACGAGGACGCCGTCCAGCTCATCAGCGAGCTGTACGCCCCCTTCGCCCAGACGTCCCAGACGATCATGATCCTCAGCCGCGACGCGGCCGAGATGGTCAAGTACGCCTCCAACGCGTATCTGGCCACGCGCATCAGCTTCGTCAACGAGATCGCCGACCTCTGCGCGCGGACGGGTGTGGAGGTCAACGAGGTCCGCGCGGGCATGGGCGCCGACAATCGCATCGGCCCGGACTTCCTGAACCCCGGCGTGGGCTACGGCGGGAGCTGCTTCCCCAAGGACGTCCAGGCCCTCATCCGCGTCGCCCAGGGCGCGGGGTGCCGATTCGACGTGCTGGCGGCGGTGCACGCCCGCAACGAACTCCAGAAGCTCGCCCTGGCCGAGATGGTCGTGCAGCGCTACGGCAAAAACCTGGCCAAACGGGTGCTCGCGGTCTGGGGCCTGGCGTTCAAGCCCAACACGGACGACGTCCGCGAGGCCCCGGCCATTTATGTCGTCCGCCTGCTGCACCAGGCCGGCGCTCACCTGCGGTGCTATGACCCCAAGGCCTCCGCCAACGCCGCTGCCGAGCTGGCGGATTGCCGCGGTGTGGAGTTCGCCACCGACCCCTACGACGCCCTGAACGGCGCCGACGGGCTGATCATCTGCACCGAGTGGAACGAGTTCCGCACGCCGGACTTCGACCGCATCCGCACGCGCCTCAAGGAGCGGGTCATCTTCGACGGGCGGAACCTCTACGATCCCCGGACGATGATCCGGCAGCGGATTGAGTACCATTCCATCGGCCGGGCGACCGCCAATCCGGCCCACAGCCATATCCCCG
This sequence comes from Phycisphaerae bacterium, assembly GCA_022866005.1. Lineage (GTDB taxonomy): Bacteria > Planctomycetota > Phycisphaerae > SM23-33 > SM23-33 > JALHTV01. The sequence continues at coordinate 7,499 of JALHTV010000186.1, read as the reverse complement.
GCAGTCCTCGATACGGTTAGCCGCCGCACCCGCCCGGCTCGCGCGGGCGCGGCGCGACAGGGAGTTCGACGCGTTGACCAGCACGCCGCCCAAGGATTGCCCAGGCAGCGACGCGGACGCCCCGCCGGTTAGGCCCTCACCCCGCGGGCGGCGGTGGACCCTGTGGGCGTCGGGGGGGCTGATCCTCCTGCTGTCGCTGGTAGGCTATGGGCACTTGCTCACACCCGGCCACGTCCCCTTCAATCGCTATTCGGACTTCATCGCCCAGCATCTCACCACCAAGACCGTCTTGTACGAGTCGCTGCGGGCGGGCAGGGGCATCCCGTTCTGGCGGAACGATCAGTTGTCCGGCTACGTCGCCCTCGCTAACCCGCAGGCGGCCTACACCTACCCGCTGCACTTTCTGTTCTATCTCGTGCCGCCCCTGGCCGCCTTGGGGGCTACGGACTATCTGCATTTCGTCGTTGCGGGGGTGGTGTTTTACGTGCTGGGTGGGGTTCTGGAGCTGGGCCCCTGGCCGCGGCTGTTCATGGCTGCGGCAGGGATGTTCAACTTCAAGCTCCTGATGGCGACGTTCGCCGGCTGGACCACCGTGGTGCCGGTCATCGTGTGGATCCCGGCGCTGCTGGCGGCGACCCTGCATGCCGTCAAGCGACCCGGGCCGGGGGCCGCCGCGGTGCTGGCCCTGGTCGGGGGGCTGTGCCTGCATTGCGGGCAGATACAGCTTCTGTATTACTTTGCCTGGTTCGCCGTGGCGTACGCCGTGGTCGCCATGGTCCCGCAGGTCCAGCGGGGGCAGTGGGGCGCGGCGGGGCGCCGCATCCGGTGGCTGGGCGTGGGCGGGGTGGTTGCGATAGGTCTGGCGACCTACCTCCTGCTGCCGATGGCCGTGTCGGCCATGCAGAGCACGCGGACAGGGGTGAGCTACAGGTTCTTCCTGGCCGGCAGGTCGCTGAAGCTGGCGCATCTGCTGACCTTCCTGTACCCCCACGCCCTGGGCACCCCGCTGGACAACTCCTACGCCGCCACTGAGCTGTGGGAAGACGTGGCCTACTTCGGGGTCCTCCCGTTTGGGCTGGCGATCGTGGGGATGGTCTGCGGACGCCAGAGGGGCCTGGTGCGGTTCCTGACGGCCTGTTTTGTCATCTCTGTCATCCTGGCCTTCGACACGCCGATCCTGCGGGCTGTCTACCAGGTGGTCCCCGGGTTCAGGCTGTTTCGCATCCCGCAGCGGTACCTTTTCTTGAGTTCCACGTTTGGCATTTGCCTGGCGGGGGTGGGGCTGGAGCACGTGATGGTCGCTTTGCCGCGGGGGCGATCGTGGCCATGGTGGGCGGGCGGTGCGATGGCTGCTGCGGCGACGGTCCTGCTGGCCGCCGAGGGCACGTACTACGCACGGCGCTATCTGACGATGGCGCCCCAGTCGTCTGCCTTGCCCTCCAATGAGCTGAAGGAGTTCTTTGCCGCCGATCCGTCCCTGTATCGAGTGGCGTCGTTGGGCAGGCCCACCCTGAACGCCGGATGGCTCGCCCCCCTGGGGATCCAGTCCATATCGGGCTACGACCCGTTCAACTACCGCCACTACATGCGTTACCTGGACCTGATGCAGGTCGGTCAGGTCTCTTCATCGACGGCGCGCAACTGGCTCGAGATCCGCAACGTCGCCCGCTTCGACATGCTGGACGCGCTCAACGTCAAGTACTTCGTCTCGCCGACGCGCCTCGTGTTCCCCGACGATACCTTCCAGTGGCTCGCGACCTTCCGCGGGGCACCGGTGTTCGTGTTCTACCAGGGAATCGCGCACTGGGACTTGAACGTCTACCGGAATAGCCGCTTTCTGGAGCGGGCCCGGTGGGCGGATGAGCTGATCGGCGTGGCCGACGAGGCGACGATGGCTGCCCGGACGCAGGAATACGACCTGCGCCGGTGCACGATGGTCCTGGCCGGTGCCGCCGGCCCGATCGCCAGTACCGCCTCCGACGGTGATCGGCTGGAGATGACGCACTGGCAGCCGGGGCGCATGCGCCTTGCCACCCACAACGCGGCGCAGCGATTCCTGGTCGTCAGCGAGGTCTGGGACCCCGGCTGGCGGGCGAGGATCGACGGGGCGCCCGCGTGGGTGTATCTGACCAACATGACCATGCTGGGCCTGGCCGTGCCGCCGGGGGACCACCAGGTGGTCCTGGAGTACGTCCCGCCGCACTGGGCGGCTGGCTGTGGCATCTCGATCGCCGCCGCCGCGGCGGTGGTGCTCCTGGCCGGCCTGGCCGGGGTCAGGGGGGTGGGGTCCTGGACGGTCGCTGCAAGTCAAGCCGCCGGCGGCGATCCCAGCAAGCGTCGGTAGAGTCGCTCGATCTGCTCGACCATGCGGTGGTGGTCGAACCTCTCGCGGCAGAGACGGCGCCCATTCTCACCCAGTCGCGCGCGCAGCTCCGCGTCGCCGGCCAGGGTCTCGATGGCCTGCTTCAATCCGGCGGCGTCCTTGGGCGGTAGCAGGATGCCCGTCTCGGCCGTGACGACCTCGCGGGCCCCGTCCACGTCGAAGCTCACCGCCGGCTTGCCGGCCAGCATCGCCTGCGGCAACGCGCGGGCCAGGCCCTCGTGGAGCGAGCAGTGCACCACGATGTCGCTGGCGTGCATGACGGCCGGGATGCGGTCCGGGCCTAGCAGGCCGGTCAGATGCACGCGCGCCTCCAGGTGCTGGCGGCGGATCTGCGCCTCGATCCGCCGGCGGAGGTGCCCGTCCCCGACGAAGCAGAAGTGCACGCGCGGGTCGGCGATCTGCCAGGCCGCGGCCAGGATGTACTCGTGGCCCTTCAGCTCAGCCAGGCGCGACACCTGCGTGACCAGTACGTCCTGCTTGCCCAGCCCGATCGCCGCTCGGAACGCCTCGGCCTCCCCCGGCCGGTGCAGGTAGGGGGCGACCTCCATGCCGAGGTAGAGGGTTGTGTACTGCTCCGCCCGGCCCACCCCGGCCGCGAGCGCCTGGGCGGTCATCGCATCGGCCACGGAGACCAGCGCGTCGCTCCGCGCCGCCGCTCGGCGCTCCAGCGCGATGAACAAGCGGTGAACCAACGGGCACTGGTGCGGGTGGAACGGCAGGCCGTGGATGGTGTGGACAATCTTGATGCCGCCCACGTCCGCCGCCGCCCGGCTGGCGAGGATGCCGGCCTTGGAGGAGTGCGAGTGCATCACGTCCGGCCGCAGCCGCCGCAGGTGCCGGCGGAGCTGGCGAAGGGATTGCCAGTCCCGCCAGAGGCAGATCTCCCGCCGCAGGGCCTCCAGCACCACCACCTCGTAGCCGCCGCGCAAGGCACGCGTCATCAGTTCGACCTCCGGCACCAGGGCCGGGCCGGTGATGAGCGTCACCTCGTGGCCGCGGGCGCGGAGACCCTCGCAGGTGAGGATCGTGTTCTCCTGCGCCCCGCCCAGGATGAGCCGCGTGATGACGTGGCATATCCGCATGACGCCATCGTCACGGGCACTGCGGCACCCGTCAAGACGGAAGGTGGCATCGCACGGCGCGGCGCGGCGGGAAAAAGCAGACTCCAGGAGCCCCCCGCGCGGCTCCTGGAGTCCTGTCCCCGTGGGCAGTGTCCCCCGGACACTGCCGGTGCCAGGCGGATTGTCAACTCAACCCCTAGCCGGGGTACAGCCGGTCACCTCGTGCGTGTGGCCGCCGGTGTTGGCCAGCGTGACCTCCAGGCCGGACCGGGCTAGACCAGTCTGGGTTGCGCGCACCGCAACAGTTACCGTAAGGGTCTTTCCCGCGGTCGGGTCGGCCACGCTGGCGATCCTGGCGGCCTCACGGATAGAGGTGCCTATCCGGTCGCGTGCCTTCAGCCGCACATCGGTCCGGGCGCCGCTGGGCGGCTGCGGAAGTTCCGAACGCCTGGAGGCGGCGCCCGCGGAGGGAAGCTTTCCAGCCGGCAGCTCCCGGAACGTCAGGTCCCCCATGAGCACGCGGTAGGTCTTGGCGCCTTTCGGCTTCCACCAGGCGATGGAGCGCGACGCGTCGCCCAGCGTCACCCCGCCGCCGGCGTAGTGGAAGTCCTGCTCGTAGCGAAGGCCGGCGAAGAAGACCATCCGTGTCAGCCGATGGACCTTGGCGGTCCTCAGGCCGGGCTCCAACGTCGCGAGGCTCTGCTCGATGGTCCTCCCCATGTCGACGGACGGCTGCAATTGCTCGGGGAACGTCCCCCCGTTCCAGCCGGCCAGGTCGCGAAGTCCTTCCGCCAGGTCCTGCTCGCCCGGTGTGCCCAGGTTCTTCGCGTGGTTTTCGAGGGTGAAGCCTTCCGGCGGGGCGAGGCGGAACAGGGAATCGGGCATGTCGGCATTCAGCACGATGTCGCGGAGGATCATGTGCGTGGGGGGGAGCCCCGGGATGTGGAAGTCCAGCCGGATGAGCACGAGCTCGCCGGTGGACTCCTCGGCCCAGATCTCCATGTCACAGTTGTCCTTGGTGACGGCGAACCCCTGGGTCGGTCGGCCGTCGATCTGGCGCCCGCCCAGGCGCTTCTCTGAGCCGTCCAACACCTGGCGCATCCTCTCCAGGATGTTCCGCGGGGAGGTGTCGGTGCGGTCGGGAAGCTGGGGGATATCGATCAGCATCGCCCGCCGCTTGTCCGGCTCGATGGTGAGCATCATCTTCTGGCGGGCGTCGGTGACCACGCTCTCCCCGGTTTCCGTCTCCATGCGGACCCACCCGGGGGCCTTGACGCGCATCTTGAGACGCATCCGGACGGTGTTGGGGCCCTGGCCCACCGTGGAGTCCACCGTCATCTGAATGGTCTGGGCCTGCTGGATTGCGGCCTTGACCTGGGCAAAGGCCACCCCACCCCTCCCGAGCAGGGCCACGATCACCGCCACGGCCGTCACGGCGATCAGCACCGACGCGGCCGCGGCGACCGTGCTCCGCAGCCTCCGGGCCACGACCCAGTCCAGAAAGCGAAGGGCGTCGCCTCGGCGTGCGGCGGCCTGCATCTTGGCGACGATGGCGGCCCGCACGTGCGGCGGCAAGTCGCGTGACCCCGCCGTGGTGCGGACGGCCTGTACCGCCCGATCCACTTCCTCATCGATATCCTGCGGAAGGCGCGATCGCTCAGTCATGGTGCACCTGCATCTTCCCCGCTCTGTCGCGGCCGGCTGCGAATCGCTCCCGGAGGGCGCCCCGGGCGCGGTACAGCAGCACGCCGACGTGGGAGGCGCTGATCCCCAGCGCCTCGGCAATCTGTTCGTAGCTCAAATCGTCCAGCATCCTCATGCAGAACACGGCAGCCTGTGGTGACGGCAGGTGAGACAGCGCCTCGCGGAGCTTGGCTGCCTGTTCGGTAAGCTGCACCTGCTGCAGCGGGCCCGGCGAGGGGTCGGCCAGCGCCTCGGCGGCCTGGCCCAGGTGACCGGTCCTTCGGCGGATCCGCTTTCGCAAGCGGTCCAGTGCCCGCGTCGTCACCAGCCGCCGCAGCAACGCGCGCCAACTGAGCACCTGCTGGCGGCGGGCGATGACCACGGCCGCGGCAAAGGCGTCCTGAAGGCAGTCGGAGGCGTCGGCCTCGTCGCCCAGCAGACGGTAGGCCGTCCTCCAGGCCTCATCTCCGCAACCGGCGACGATCCCGACCCAATCTTCCACGGTCACCTCTGCCTGATCCCCTGGCTGCTTCACCAGCTTAGTCGCCTATCCCCCCGGCGGCATTACAGAGATAAATCGAGAATCGGGCGGGCGCATCCCGCGGGGCGCGGCCGGGGGGTCCTCACTCGATCAGCACCAGGCCGAAGTAGTGCTGGGGATCGGCATGGCTCCGCACGACGTCGATGGTGAAGCCCGCCCCGCGGGCGGTGGCGTAGACGTCGATGCCGACGGCCTCCATGGCCGGTCGAGCCTGCTCGGCGTGGCGGCAGCCGGCCTCCATCGCGCAGGTGGGGCACAGGCGGCAGGGCCCGGCCCCTAGCCCCAAGGCCTTGTAGTACCCGGCCAGGAACAGCTCCCGCTCCAGGGCGGCGGCGATCCGCTTCGCCTGGCGCAGGGGCGCCTCGAACAGCACGGCGCGGCGGTACTCGTCCAGCATCCGCCGGGTCTGATCGGGCGTGGGGGTGTGCGGCGGGCAGACCAGGCTGCTGCCGAAACCGTCGCAGCCGAACTGGCACTTCCAGCGGACCCAGTTGGCGGTGTGCACGGCCGCGGGGGAGATCCTCTTGGCCCCCAGCGCCCCGGCGGCCATGGCCATCTGCTCAATCTGCCGGTCCGACAGGGGCCCACCACGCCGGCGAGTCCCGCCTCCTCCGGCGGGGCGGGAGGGCTTCCGTTGTCGTTGTCGCGGGGGGTGCGTCCGCCTGGCTGTCACTGGTGGATCTCCACGGTGTCCTTGTCGTGCAGGACGTCGTTGCGGTGGACCTGTTGGCCGCTGAACCGCCCATCGCCCCAGATGCGGGCGAAGCGCATCGTGGTGGGAAGCTCGCGGTGGATCTCCCTGGCCAGGTCCTCCACGGTCGCCCCGGCTGGGAGGGTGAAGGGCCTGTCGTGGTCGGGCGGCCTGCCGGGCTCCTTGGTGTACACGCGGACCAGGGCCAGGAGCTGCCACAGGCGCCGGGCCAAGCCGTCCAGGCCCTCGCCGCTGGCGGCACTGACCGGGTGGACCTCGACCCTGCCGGCGTACAGCTCTCCCATGGCCGCGATGGCGGAGCGGTCGGCCAGGTCGATCTTGTTGGCGATCACTAGCCCGCTGTAGCGGGCTGGGTCCCCGGCCAGCGCCGCGCGCGGCACCGAGACCAGCGCCAGGCCGCGCTCGCCCAGGAGGTTCAGGACCATCTCGGCCTGCTCCAGGGGCTGGTCGGCGGCGTCGACCACGATGGCGATGATGTCGGCGGCGCGGATCGTGCCGAGCAGGCCCGGCGGGATTTGGCCGGCGGTGACGGGCGGCGTGTCCACCAGTTCCAGTTGCACGTCCTGGTAGTTCCACATGCCCGGGGCGGGCACGGTGGTGGTGAAGGGGTAGTTTGCCACCTTGACCGCGGCGTGGGTGGTCGTGGCCAGAAGGTGACTCTTGCCGACGTTGGGCGGGCCGACCAGGACGATCTGCCCAGCCCCGCCGCGGGGGACGTGGAAGGGGTCGACGCCCCGGACTTGAGTCTTCTTGGCGGCGGCCTTGGTGACCTGGCTGATGCGGCGCTTGATGTCCGCCTGCATCTTCTCCGTCCCCTTGTGCTTGGGGATGGTGCTGAGCATCTCGCGCAGGGCCTCCAGGCGCTCCGCGTCGTCGGCGGCTTGGCGGAGGCGTTCCTCAGCGTGTTCGTATTCTGGCGTCAGGTTGGCTGGCATGGCAGTCGATAAGGAAACTATCACCCTCCAGCCTACGCTGCCCGGGCTGCCGGGGCAACCGTTGCCAGCGGTCGGGCGGGTGGGGTAGGATAAGGGGCTAAGGCCGTTTGCGGCTTGGACGTACGGGTGCGACCCCCCGGGTGCGGTGGGGGCGGCTGGTTTCGAGGCGAATCAATGAAGCAGG
>JALHTV010000185.1 GCA_022866005.1 Phycisphaerae bacterium | reverse complement strand
GGTCGGCCTCGCCGGCGACGATCGGACCCACCAGCCGGTCCATCTGCTCGGGGTAGTCGCTGAAGTCCGCGTCGAGGAAGACGGCCACGTCGCACCACTGTGCGGCGGCCAGTCCCGCCAGGCACGCCCGCCCGTAGCCCCGCCGCCCCTCGCGCACCACGCGGGCCCCGCAGCCGGCGGCGACGGCAGCCGTCGCGTCCGTCGAGCCGTTGTCCACGACGAGGACCTGATCGACCCACGCGGGCACGGCCGCCAGGACCTTGCCGATCGACTCCGCCTCGTTGAGGGCGGGGATGATGACCTTGATGGTTTTGCCGTCAAGCATGGCAGGTGGGTCATCGTCCCAGAACCTGTAGGCAAAGGGAAGGTGCGTTTGACGCTTGAGAGCTGTCGGCGGGGGGGCTGAAGGCCCCTCAGGGCCGATCGAGTGTAGGTATGCCGAGCATGCTTGGCAGCTCGGAGGTGAGAGTCCTCCGCCCAGCCTGATGGAGGCGAAGGGCAAGTGACTCGCAAGGGCTCCGTCGCGAGGCGGGGTCGAGAGGAAGCGATAGCGAAGATGCGGCTCGATGGACAAGAACCGGATAGGAGGCAGGCGTGGGCGGACGAGCTGGCCTACAGCGGCAAAGTCCATATCCATCAAGTCCCACGTTCTGTAGATCCGGCGGGCGTGCATCGACGGTTGCCAGGCTTACCTCGGGAGGCCTGCCGCGTGTCAGGAAGTCCTGACTGGGACCGCCGCGAGACGATCCGAATCGCGCGGCAGGAGTCAGCAGAGGGCATAGTACCCCGTGACGTCGCAAGGGCTAGTGAGGCACCGCAAGGTCGAAAGACGCGGAGAACGGATAGGCCCCGGCGGGAACGGCGGAGGAAGGCCCGAACGGAACGGAGAGGGTCAGTAGGATGAGCGACTCGTGAGCGAAAAGCGGCCGCCATACCGGCAGTTGATGCTGCCCTACATGTCCGAAGGTAGGGGTGAAGCCCCGAAGGCGGACCTGCGGGAGGCCGAAGCGCGCACGGCGGAGCCCAAACCCGAAAGCCCGGCGGACACGCGACAGATGATGGAGGTGATTTGTGGTCTAGGGAACCTCGAGAAGGCACTCAAACGGGTACAGGCCAACAAGGGCAGCCCCGGCGTGGACGGGACGACCGTCCGGGAATTGCCGGGCTACCTGGCGGAGCACTGGCCAGCCATCCGGGAACAACTGCTCCAAGGAACCTACCAGCCGCAGCCGGTGAAGCGGGTGGAGATACCCAAACCCGACGGCGGGGTGCGGAAGCTTGGCATCCCGACGGTCGTGGACCGCTTCATTCAGCAGGCGGTGATGCAGGTTCTGCAAGGGCGATGGGACCGGACCTTCAGCCCGCACAGTTACGGCTTCCGCCCCGGGCGCAGCCAACATCAGGCGGTAGCGGCGGCCCAGCAGCACGTGGCCGAGGGCTACCGATGGGTGGTGGACCTTGACTTGGAGAAGTTCTTTGACCGAGTCAACCACGACCGGCTGATGGCGGCGATCGCCGCACGGGTGGAAGACAAGCGGTTGCTGAGGCTCATCCGGGCGTTCCTGAACGCCGGGGTGATGGAAGACGGGCTGGTCAGCCCCACCGAGGAAGGCACGCCGCAGGGCGGGCCTCTCTCGCCGCTGTTGTCGAATCTCGTGCTGGACGAGTTGGACCGGGAACTGGAGAAGCGTGGCCATCGGTTCGTACGGTATGCCGACGATTGCAACATCTACGTGGGCAGCGAACGAGCCGGACAACGGGTGATGGAGAGCGTGACGCGTTTCATCAGCCGTCGGCTGAAGCTCAAGGTCAACCAGGCCAAGAGCGCGGTGGCCAAGCCCTGCGAACGGAAGTTCCTGGGCTTCAGCCTCTCCGATCAAACCCCGCCCAAGAGGCACATAGCCCCCAAGGCGGTGGAGCGGTTCAAGCGGAAGGTACGAGAACTGACGCGGCGGATGCGGGGCGTCGGGGTGCGGAGAATCGTCCGCGAACTGGCGCAGTTCCTTCCTGGCTGGGTCAACTACTTCGGCTTCACGCAGTGGCCGGGGGAGTTGCGCGACCTGGATGGGTGGATTCGGCGACGGCTTCGATGCTATGTGTGGCGGCAATGGCAGACGCCCAAACGCCGCGTGGCGGGCTTGGTCCGCCTGGGCGTGGGGCTCCAGCTGGCGTGGGATACCGTAAAGCGCCAGTTTGGCCCCTGGCGAGCCGCTCGCAGCATCGCGCTTTCCAAAGCCATGCCGCAAGCCTACTGGAGCGAACTGGGCCTGCCTCGTCTCAGTCGACCGTAGCCGTATCTCCACGAACCGCCGTATACGGACCCGTACGTACGGTGGTGTGACAGGGAAAGCCCGCGAGGGCCTACCTATGTCGATCCCCGTCCCGTGACAGACTGTCGAAATACCTGGCACGGGATTTGCTTCTCTCTTGAAGGCCGGGGGGCTTGGCAGGATGCCAGGCCAGATTGGCAGACGCAGGCACGGAGGCGGCAATCATGGCAGGATTTCGACGGCCGGAAGTTCCGAGAGAGCAGTTGGTGCTTTGGGCACAGAGGCTCGATGACGCCATCCCCTTTGACCACCCGGTCCGCCACGTCGACCAGTTGCTGAACTCCGAGGCCTTCGCCGAGACCTTCCGGCAGTGGGAAGGCGAATACGTCCTCCTCGAAGGCAAGCCGCCCTATCCCCCCCGCGACCTGGCGGCCCTCTACATCTATGGAATGCTCGTTCGCATCCGATCCAGCCGCCAGTTGGAGGCCGCCTGCTACAACCGCATCGACGTCCTCTGGCTCCTGTCGGGACAGAAGCCGGACCATTCCACCCTCGCGGGATTCGTCGGCGAGCACGGCGAGCATCTTCGCAAGCTGTTCCGGGATGTCCTGTATGTGGCTGGGCGGGCCGGACTGGTGAAGCTGGAGCACGTCGCCGTGGACGGCACCAAGCTGGAGGCCGACGCGGGCAGGAAGTCCGTCCACGACGAGCAGTACCTCGCCCGGCAGCTCGCCCGGATCGATCAGCAGCTCGCCGAGATGGAGGCCCAGTGGGATGCCAACGAGAAGAGGGAGACCGACCTGTTCGGCCAGCAGGTCCCCTGGACGCCCCCCAGTCCCACGGACAAGAAGCGTCTGGCCAAACTCCAGCGGCAGCAGGAGCGGCTGGAGGAGGCCTTGGGGGAGATCCAGCGTCGCCGGCACGAGGCGGCCCAGTACTCCGATCCCAAGCCGGTGGCGTCGGTAACGGACCCCCCCGCCCGCGTCATGCGGGACAAGGAAGACAGGCTCAAGCCCAACTACAACGCTCAGCTTGCGGTGGACACGGCCGAGGGAGTGATCGTCGCGGAGGACGTGAACGATCAGGCGGACGATTCGGGACAACTGGTCCCGATGCTCGAGCAGGTGGAGGACAACTGCGGGCGCCTGCCGGGGGAAGTCAGCGCCGACAGCCAGTACAACACGGGTCCGGACTTGGCGGCCTTGGAGGACAAGCAGGTCGAGGGATACGTCTCCCCCAGCGGCACGCGGGGCGCGGGTAGCGTCCCGTCCTCCGCGGCGGCCCAGGCGATCGCGGCCGTCCAGGCCGGGCAGGTCCTCAACGACGAGCAGTGGAACGCCCTGCCCAAGGACAAGTACGGACGCATCTATAAGGAAGCGTTCCGATACGACGCCGAGAGGAACGTGTACATCTGTCCCACGGGCGACACGTTGCCCCGGGACGGCTCGGGCCGCAAGGCTCGCAAATGGGGCCAAGCCGTCTGCCAGCGGTACCGGGGGATAGCCTGTGCGGGCTGTGAGCGGGCGGGTTCGTGCTGTCGGGACCCGGCCAAGGGGCGGACGGTCACTCGCGACCAGTACGAGCCGCAGCGGGAGCGGATGCGGGAACGGATGAAGAGCGCGGAAGGCCAGCAGCACTACCGGCTGCGAAGCCAGACCGTCGAGCCGCGGTTCGGGCACATCAAACGAGGCCTGGGGGTCCGGCGGTTCCTGCGGCGCGGGCTGGAGAAGGTCCGCACCGAATGGCGGCTGATATGCACGGTCGTGAACATCGGGGTGTTGCTGAAGCACTGGGGGAAGGTATCCGTGGTGCTGTAGGGAGAATCGGGGCGGTTGCGCGCAATTCGGCCGCCCCAGCAGCCGCGCCCACCGCTATCGCAGCGTTTTCCAGCCCGCCGCCCCTCCCCGCCCAACAGATCCCCCCGCGCCACCCCACCCGACCCCACCGACCCCGGGAGGTATTTCGACAGTCTGTCACGGGACGCGGCTACACTGTCTCGGCCCAGGGGGCCTTGTCTGGGAATACATCGAGCCTATCGGCTGATGGCTCACCCCGGCCTTGTTGAGGCCGCCCCCTTCATGGCCTTGAAGTTCGCCCTGGCCGCGGCCTGGACATGTTC
>JALHTV010000017.1 GCA_022866005.1 Phycisphaerae bacterium | reverse complement strand
TCGGTCGCCGTTGCGGCGGTGGCGACAGAAGCCGACGAGCGAGACGATCGCGCCCACCAGCAGCACCACCGGCAGCGGCCGTGCCGCGGAGAACCAGTCGATTCTACCCCAAAAGCCCAGCAGGATTCCCCCCGTGGCAACGATGAAGCCCGCGCGCAAACCCGGCCAACGATCCCGGAACCTCTTTCGGACGGCCAACGCCAGCAACACCAGGGGCACCAGCACCATCAGGTAGGCCCCGCACGACAGGAACAATGCCCGCAGGTTACCAGAAACGTCCGATAGCCCAGCCCCATCGAGATAGAACTTGAGCCGGCGCAATTCAGGATTGGCGGCGGCACGGTAGGAGGCCAGGAGCCCCTCGGCCGCCTGCCCGACAGGCATGATCCTGCTGAGGGCCAGGAGGGCTGCCAGGGGCACCAGCGCGGCGGAGGCGCAGAACACACCGAGGCTCCCCAAGCTCTTTCTGACGTTGCCCCCGTAGGCGATGAGCGAGAGCAGCAACGCCATCCCGGTGCCGCCCAAAGCGCCCACGAACACCTCCAACGTTGTCAGGAAGACCCCGCCTAGGGCCAGTCCCGAGGCCACCAAGGCCAGCATCTTCCGCCGGCGGAACCCCCACATCGCAGCAAGGGAAACCATGCCCAGCAGCAGGCCATGGCTCATTTCGTGGGTGTAGGGACAGACGTAGTTGTAGTTCCCGCACCTCACGAATCTGGCGAACGCAAAGAGCAGGAGGAACACCACGCACGCCACTGTGGACACCGCCCGGCCACTGAGCCTCTTGAACATGTGGTACAGCAAGCCGATCAGCCCGGCCAGGATTGCCAGATTGCAGACCTCCAGCGTGCGGATGCTGGGCCCAAAGAGCCCAAACCACAGGGCGTTGAGGTACGGGGACAGCGGCCCACGGTAGTGTGCGACCTGGGAGTACAGCGTCTGCCCCCGCCACACCTTCCAGGCGATGTTGAGCTCCCGCCCGAAGTCCACCATCACGTCGGGCCAGGTGCCCCAGGTCCACCAGAGCATAGTGCCGGCGACCAGAATGATAATCGCACCGGGCCACTGTCTGCTGAAACATGCCGGGAAGCGGCGGCCCTGCTTTGGCCTCGGCTCTGCCAGCGCGCGGTTGCCCGATGTCCCGGACGTCGACAGTCGCATGGCCCCATCTTACCTGGAGACATGTACTCACCCCCCCACTAGTCCCCCTGGACGCCTTGTCACCGGAATCGGCGAGACCTTGGCCCTCTCACGCCCAGGGGTCGATGGCGACCTTGACCTGCCGGTCGCGCCAGGAGTTGAAGGACTTCACCGCCGTCGGAAGCTGCGACAGCGGCAAGAGGGCGGTGACGATCTGGTCAATGGGGATCACCCCGGCCTCGATGAGTCGCGCCGAGCGGGCCAGCGTCGCCGGGGGCATCTTGCTGGCGATGATCCGCGCCTCGGTGTTGTAGAGCTGGAAGGGGTCCACCGCCACCGACGAACCCACCGGGCAGATGCCGAAGATGAGCATCGTCCCCCCGCGCGCCAGCAGCGGCAGGGCCTGCTGGATGGCCGCCGGGTCGCCGGTGGCGTCGATGATGCAGTCCACCCCCTCGGGCAACTGCCCGCGAACCACGCGCTGGAAATCGCTCGCCTGGGGGTCCAGCACCACGTCGGCCCCCATGCCCAGGGCCTTGCACCGGCGGAAGTCGACGATCTCGGTCTGGATCAGCCGGCGCACCGGGCTCCGCGCCAGCAGCGCCGTCCACAGCAGCCCCACCGTCCCGGCGCCCAGGACCATCGCGCTCGACCCGGCGCGCAGGCCGAGCCGATCGTAGCCGTGGATCACGCAGGCCAGCGTCTCGCACAGCACCCCGCCGGCGGGCCCGACGGATTCGTCCATGGGGATGACCTTGCCGGCCGGGGCGAGCAGGTACTGGGCGAAGCCGCCGTGGAGCTTGTAGCCGATGACCGTCGGGTTGGCGCACAGGTTCGGCCGGCCGGTGTGGCACATTTCGCAGACCCCGCAGCCCAGGACCGGATCCACCGCGCAGAACTGGCCGGGCTTCAAGCCCACCACGCCCGCCCCCAGGCGCTGGACCCGCGCGGCGATCTCGTGGCCCAGGACCACGGGCGCCTGCACGCCGTCGGTCAGCTCGCCGGTGACGATGTGGTGGTCGGTCCCGCACACCCCGCAGGCCGCCACGCGGAGCAGCACTTGGCCTGGCCCGGGTGTGGGGATCGGCCGGCGGGTGAGCTGGATTCTGCCCACGCGGCGGAACACGGCCGCTCGCATTGTCTTGCCGGTGGCCATGATCGGCTGCTCATTCTTCCTGGCTACGTCGGCTGGTCCCGCATCAAGGCCGCGACCTCCGCCGCCGTGGGCATGGCGGAGGTGGCGCCGAACTTCGTGCAGGCGAGCGCCCCCGCGGCGTTGGCGAACCTGGCCGCCTGGCGGATGTGCTCCCCCCTGGCCACGGCCACGGCCAGCGCGCCGGCGAAGGCGTCACCGGCGGCCGTGGTGTCCACCACCGAGACCTTGTAGGCCGGGACCCTGTAGAAATGCCCGTCGGCCGTGACGACGACCGATCCGCGCGCGCCCAGCGTCACCACGGCGGCCCCGGCGCCGCGGGCGACCAGATCGCTGGCCATCGACTTGGCGGCCCGCTCCTCGTTCGCCTGGCCCTGGCCGGTGATCGTGTCGGCCTCCAGCCCGTTGGGGCAGATGATGTCCACGCACAGCAGGGCTTCGTCCAGCGCCGGCTGGGCGGGAGCCGGGTCCAGGATGACCTTGCAGTGGTGGCGCCGCGCCAGGTCGATGGCCGCCCGGACCGGCGGCAGCGGCAGCTCCAGTTGCAGCAGGACCACCGACGCGGCGGCGAACAGGTCCTCGCAGGAGAAGACGTCGTCGGGCGTGAGGCACTGGTTGGCGCCACCGGCGACGACGATGGCGTTCTCGCCCTTGGCGTCCACGACGATCATGGCCATGCCCGTGGGGGCCTCGTCGGTGACCAGGACGTGTGAGCAATCCACCCCCTCGGCCTTCAGCCCCGCCAGGAGCTGCTCCCCGAAGGCGTCCTGACCTACCCGGCCGACGAACACGCACTTGCCCCCCAGCCGGGCCGCCGCCACCGCCTGGTTGGCGCCCTTGCCGCCAGGGCTGATCACCAGCCCCTTGCCCAGCACCGTCTCGCCCGGGGCAGGGATGTGCGGGCAGCGGACCGCCAGGTCCATGTTCACCGAACCGACTACCAGGATGGAGGGCTTGCCCTCAGCCATGAGTCATTCCGTCGCGTCCCTACGACACCGCCAATCCTCCTTCGCCCGTACGGGCTACGGAGGACAAGTCCGCAATCCGAAATCCGCAATTGGGTTCAGGCCCACTCCAGCTCCGGGCCGCCCTTGCGGACCTTGCCCAGCACCCAGCAGCGCTCACCGCGCCGGCGCAGGTCGTTCATGATCGCCCGGGCGAAGGATGGGGCCACGATCATCACGAAGCCCACGCCCATGTTGAACACGCGCAGCATCTCCAGATCGTCCACCGGGCCTTTGGCGGCGATGAGCCCAAAGATCGGCGGCGCCGACCAGCTGTCGCGCTTGACCCGCACGGTCAGTCCCGCCGGCAGCACCCGCGGGATGTTGCCGACCAGTCCGCCGCCGGTGATGTGGGCCATGGCCTTGACCACGCGCTTGACGCGATAGCGCCCCAGCACGCTTCGGACCGCCTTGGCGTAGATCCGCGTCGGGCGCAGCAGCTCCGCCCCGACGGTGCGCCCTTCCAGCTCCGGCGGGCAGTCGTCCAGGCTCATGCCGGCCTTGTCCAGCAGCACGCGCCGCGCCAGCCCGTAGCCGTTGGAGTGCAACCCGTCGCTGGCGAGGGCGATCACCGTGTCGCCGACCTCGACCCTTCGGCCGTCGATCAGCCGCCGCCGCTCCACCACGCCCAGGGCGAAGCCCGCCAGGTCGAAGTCCTCGCCGCGATAGATGTCCGGCATCTCCGCCGTCTCTCCGCCCAGCAGCGCACACCCGGCCTGGACGCAGCCGTAGGAGATGCCCTTGATGATCTCCGCCTTGCGAGGTGGGTCTAGGCGGGCCGTTCCGATGTAGTCCAGGAAGAACAGTGGCTCCGCCCCGGAGCAGACCAGGTCATTGACATTCATCGCGACCAGGTCGATCCCGACCGTGTTGACTCTCCCAGTTGCCAAGGCAACTAGTACCTTGGTCCCAACGCCGTCCGAGCACCCGACCAGGATTGGATCCCGGTAGTTTTTCTTGAGCAGCTTGTCAGGGAAGTCCAGACTGAAGAACCCGCCGAACCCCCCGAAGTGGTCCACTATCACCCGGGGATCGTACGTCCTTACCGCTAAGGGACGGATGAGGTCCACCATGGCGTCGCCGGCCTGGATGTCCACACCGGCGTCCTTGTAGGTCATCGGGCTGGCGGGGGAGGTGTCCATGGCCGGTAGTGTACCACCGGTCTAGGCCAATGCAACCCGCCGGGCCCGCGGCGACGAATCAGGCCAGACCGTGGACCGCGAGCAGCGCCCGGTCGCTCAGGATGGATGCCGCCGGGCCGTCGGCAGCGACTCGCCCATCGTCCAGCACGACCACGCGCGAGCAGAGTTGAGCCACCAGCTCCAGGTCGTGCGTTGCCAGCACCACGGCCTCGGGCCGGGCGGTGAGGATCTCTAGCAGCCGCTGTCGCGAGCGGAAGTCCAGGTTGCTGGCCGGCTCGTCCAGCAGCAGCAGCTTGATGTTCATCGACAGGACCGTCGCGAGGCTCGCCGCCCGCATCTGCCCGCCGGAGAGGTGATGGGCCGGCCGATGCTCCAGCCCGCTCAAGCCCACTGCCGCAATCGCCGCCGTGGCCGCCGCGGCGGCCTGGTCCGCAGGAGAGCCCTGGTTCAGCGGGCCAAAGGCCACGTCGTCCAGCAGCGTGGCCATGAAGAGCTGGTCATCGGCGTTCTGGAAGGTCATGCCGCACTGGCTGCGGGCCCGAGCGGCCTGGCGGCGGGACAGCGCCACGCCGTCCACCAGGATCGATCCCTCAAACGGCACGCCGCGCATGACGGCCAGGAGCTGGCTGGTCTTGCCGGCCCCGTTGGGCCCGATCAGGCCCAGGCGCTGGCCGGCGGCCACGGTCAGGTCCACCCCGTGCAGGGCACGGGTGCCGTCGGGGTAGCGGACAGAGAGGTTGCGGATCTCCAGCACGTCGGCCATCAGCGCCCCCCCCAAAGCCAGCCCGGCAGCAGCCAGCGGCAGGCGACCAGGTACGCCGCCGCGGCCGCCAGGAATGCCGCGTCGGTGGCTCGGAATCGCAGGCGGCTCAGGCTGTGCGGCTCGCCCTGGTAGCCGCGGGCGACCATGGCCGTGTGGATGCGGTCGCTGCGATCCAGCGTGCGGACGAACAGCGACCCGATCACCCCGCCGGTGGCCGCCAGACGCCGACCGAGCGGCGCGGCCGCGGCCCCGCGAAAGTCCCGCGCGCGGGCCGTGCGCATGGCCTGGTCGATCAGCACGAAGAGGTAGCGGTACAGAAACGACAACTGCGCCACCAGCAACTGAGCCGCCGACAACTGCCCCGACTGGGGAGTTGCTTACCATCGACACGAAACTCGGGGAACTTATGGAGAATCCCGACGTCAAGGCCATCTTGGAGAAACACCTGCCCGCGGAGGTCATGACC
>JALHTV010000184.1 GCA_022866005.1 Phycisphaerae bacterium | reverse complement strand
TCGCCCCGCGGATGTCAACGGCCGGGCTGGCGTGGAAAGCCGGGTCTGGATCAGGGTGGACCAGCCCGGCGGTGAGGGGCAGCGAGTCGAGATCGTCTCCTTCGCCGCCGCCGATCGAACCGTGGAGAGCTGGACGGCGACGCTTCGGACCACACCGGCCGGAGAGCAGACCCCTCCCCGCGGCGACGAGGTAGCCGTCGTGAGCCTGACCAAGCAAGGCACCACGATCCGCTTCACCCAGACCGGCTCGGGTCCCCATGAGAAGCCCGCCGAAGCCCAAAGGGACCTGGCCGCGCAGATGGACCGCAGCTACCTGCCCAGGGCCATGCAGTCGCTGGTGACCAGGCTGGTGGACCTCCGCAAGCCCGCTTCGTATGCCTTTGCCTCGTATGCCCCCCAGGCCAACGAGCTGGACGTGTACACCTTTGCGATCGTCGGGCCCGAGGAGATCGAGCTGGGCGGCCAGAAGGTCCAGGCGATCCGCGCCCTGGTCCGCTTGGCTGAGGACGTCGAGGAACAGCCTCTCTGGATGGACTCCGCCGGTCGGCCGCTGCGACAGCAGGATGTCCCCGGGGAGTTCATGGAACGGTCCACGCGCGAGGAGGTGCTGCGGCGGTTCCCCGCGTCGCTGGAGACGGTCAAGGCGGTCGACGCTCTCCCGGCCAGCCGGCCGCTGGTGGTGGGTGCCAAGACGCGATGACGGACAAGGATCTGCTTGACGTCGTGATTGTGGGCGGCGGGCCGGCGGGCCTGGCGGCGGCGCTCTACGCGGCGCGCGACCGCTACCGCACGGTGATCCTCGAGAAGAACGGCCTGCCGGGCGGGCAGATCATGCTCACCGAGCGGATCGAGAACTACCCCGGGTACAAGCTCATCACCGGGCCGGACCTGGTCCAGCAGATGCGCGAACAGGCGGAGGGCTTCGGCGCCCAGATCGTCGCGAACCAACCGGTCGACACGCTGAGGCGCCGCGACGACGGGGTGCTGGAAGTCGGCACCGACGGCGGGGCGAGCGTTTACCGCGCCAAGGCCGTGATCCTTGCCCCCGGCAGCGACTATCGGCGGCTGGACGTGCCCGGGGAAGACGTCATGCGCCAGGCCACCCGCGTCAGCTACTGCGCCACGTGCGACGGGGCGTTCTATCGCGACAAGCACGTCCTCACCGTCGGCGGCGGCAACACGGCCGTGGAGGACACCATCTACCTCGCCAAGCGCTTCGTGCGCAAGGCTACGCTGATCCACCGCCGCAAGGAATTCCGCGCCCAGAAGGTGCTGGTCGAGGAACTGGTTGAGACGGCCAAGACCAAGGACATCGACGTCAAGCTGCCTTATGTGCTGACCGAGATCGTCCCCAACCGCGACAAGACGGAGATCGAGCACGTCGTCCTCCGCAACGTCGAGACGGGCACCGTCGAGCGCCTGAAGGTGGACGGCGTGTTCGTCTTCGTGGGCATGGTGCCCAATACCGCCTTTCTGCGCGGCGCGGTGGAGATGAACGAGGCCGGGTACATCGCGGCCGATCCGGTCACGCTTCGGACGAGCCTACCGGGGGTGTTCGTGGCCGGGGACTGCCGCCAGCAGGCGGCGATGCAGCTCGTCACGGCCTGCGCCGACGGCGTCGTCGCGGCCATGATGCTCAAGCACTACTTCCGCGACCCCGCCTGGTGGACCAGGCCCGCCCCCAAAGACGCCGCCGGCGGATGGTAGGGGGCGGGTCCGCCATCTGCGGGGGCTATAATGTCCCACCAGAAGCATGGGCCTGGTACCTGTTAGGAGACCTGCCATGAGTCACAAAGTAGCGGTCCGTTTGACTGTAGCGTTGTTGGCATTGGTGGGCATGATGTTCGCGACGGGGGTGTCCTGTCGGCGCAAGCCGGCCGCCCGGCCGAAGCCCACGACACGGGCCGCACGGGCCCCGGCCACCAGCACCGCGGCCACAGCGGCGATTAACGCGGTCAACATCACCTGCCCGATCACGGGCAACAAGATCGACCCGGCCAAGGTCCCCGATTCCCTGACCCGCCACTACAAGGGCAAGAAGGTCGGCTTCTGCTGCGGGGCCTGCCCCCCGGCCTGGGACAAGCTGACCGACGCCGAGAAGGACGCCAAGCTCCAGGCCGCCCTGCCCAAGCCCTGACGGGCGCCAGTCGCGACAGATACGGCGCCGCTGACGCCTCGGGCGCTGCCAGCGGGAACACTCGAGGGCGAGCCATTCGGCCCGCCCTCCAGTGCCCCCGTGCCTGAGGGGGT
Source organism: Phycisphaerae bacterium (assembly GCA_022866005.1). Taxonomy (GTDB): domain Bacteria; phylum Planctomycetota; class Phycisphaerae; order SM23-33; family SM23-33; genus JALHTV01. The sequence goes on along the minus strand of JALHTV010000184.1, from coordinate 8,548 downwards.
TTATTCGGTTTCGGCGCTGGGCTGCGTCTGTGGTTCCGCCGGTGCGTCGGCCACGTGCAGGTCGCCGTAGACCACCCGATACGTCTCGCTGCCGGGGGGCTTGTAGCGGCAGAGGATGCGCCCCGCGTCGCCCAGGCTCACGCCCGCCCCGACGTAGCGGAAGTCGTTGGTCATCTGGGCGTACACGGTCATGCGGGCCATCGGGCCGGTGATCTCCAGGACCTTCTGCACCTTCTCCTGCTCCGAGAGGCCCTCGTACTTCTCCTTGCTGGCCTTCTCTTGCTCTTGGACCCTCTCGATCATCCTGCCGGTGGGCGCGAGCGTCGGCGGGAACGTGTTGTCGTTGTTCTCAGCCAACCATCGCAGGCCCGCGACCAGATCGGCCTCCGTGGGCTTGGTCAGCGGCATCTGGAGGTTCGTGACCTGATAGTCGGCCGGCGGGGTGACGCTGAAGAGCGCATCATCCCCCAGCAGCCGGTAGGCGGTGCGCCATACCAGCCCGCTGTGGCGGCTGACGATATCCTGCCAATCCGTCATTTCCCTCATAAAAAGGGCCCTTTGCCTAGGCATCTGCTTTCGCAGGTATAGTCGCTGCGGGGGTCCGTTTGATTCACGAGAATAACGAAAAGTCCCCCCGTTGCCGATGGCTGCTTGGCCTGCCTGCCGTGACGGGCGACCGCGGCCGACGACGTTCAATCCGCCGGGGGGGGCTGGCCGTCGGTGCGGCGGATGTTGGCGCCCAGGGCGGCGAGTTTGCGCTCGATCTGCTCGTAGCCGCGGTCGATGTGGTAGACGCGATTGACGGTCGTTGTGCCCCGCGCGACCAGGCCCGCCAGCACCAAGGCCGCCGAGGCCCGCAGGTCGCTGGCCATGACCGGCGCGCCGACGAGACGCTTGACCCCCGTGACGATGGCCGTGTAGCCCTCCTTGCGGATGTCGGCGCCCATGCGGCCCAGCTCGGCCACGTGGAGGAAGCGGTCGGGGAAGATCTTCTCGGTGATGGCGCTGTTGCCGTCGGCTAGGCACAGCAGCGCCGTGAGCTGCGCTTGGAGGTCGGTGGGGAAGCCCGGATACGGTTGAGTGGTCACGTCCACCGGCTCCAGGTGGCGCGAGGAGCTGATGGCCACGGCGGCGTCACCGACCGGCTCGACGTGCACACCGATCTCGCGGAGCTTGTCCACCACGGCCACCAGGTGGTCGAGGTTCACGTGGCGGACGATCACCTCGCCATGGGTGATCGCGGCGGCGATCATGAAGGTCCCGGCCTCGATGCGGTCGGAGATGATCGTGTGCTTCGCGCCGTGGAGCTGCTTGACGCCCTCGATGACGATCCGCGGCGTGCCGGCGCCGGTGATCTTGGCCCCGGCGGCGTTGAGGAAGGCCGCGAGGTCAACGACCTCCGGCTCGCACGCGGCCGATTCGATCACGGTCCGCCCCTGGGCCAGCGTCGCGGCCATCATCGTGTTGGCCGTGCCCAGCACGGTCGAGCCGAACGGCCCCCCCAGGAAGACCGAGGTTCCGCGCAGCCGCTTGGCCGTGGCCACGATGTCGCCGCCATCCAGGTCGATCTGGGCCCCCAGCGCGCGCAGGCCGCGGAGGTGCAGGTTCACCGGCCGCAGGCCGATGGCGCAGCCGCCGGGCATGGCCACGCGGGCGCGCCGGCGCTTGGCGAGCATCGGCCCCAATACGCAGATGCTCGCGCGCATCTTGCGCACGCGGTCGTACACGGCGTGCGAGCGTCTCTCATCGCGGACGGCGACCTGGATTCGCTTACCCTGCCCGGTGACCTCGGCCCCCAGGTCGGCCAGCAGTTGGCGCATGTTGGCTACGTCGACCAGGTCCGGGGCGCCCACGATGGTGCTAGGGCCGTCCGTCAGCAACGTAGCGGCCAAGATGGGCAACGCCGCGTTCTTCGAACCGCTGACGGCCACCTCGCCGCGCAGGCGCCGGCCGCCGTGGATGACGAATTTGTCCATGCACTCCGCTCCCTGAGGATCGGGGCTGCTTTTGCGGACTGGTCACGATACCACCGGCTCGCTGGCTGAGCAAGGCCAGGCCGCCGGTCTCGTGAGAGGAATGCTCAATGCCAAATGCTGACTGCTAAATGTAGAAGCACCCCTTGTTGCCCGCTGGGCGTTCCGGCTCAGCTTGTTGGGGTCAATCGCCATAGATGTTGATGAACGAAAGCGGTATCCGTGCCTCCGAGCGGTTGCTCTCCTTGTCAACGAATTGCATAATCACGACATGGGCTTGGTCCAGGACATCATCCAAGGCGAGATCGTTTTCCCGCGTAGATTCGCCGACGTGGAAGAGCGCGACTATGGCCTCTTGTACCACACGGCCGAAATCCCGGACTCTCACGACGGGAACCATGCGTGCATCCTGCACCCGAGGGATACCGCAGCGGCGATTGCCGATGTGCAGGACTTCTACCGAAGAAGGGGACTTGCGCCCCGGGTGTACCACCTCTCTCAGCAGGGAGACGGCGGCGGACTTCGCCTTGCGCTCCTGGCGGCAGGCTTCCGGTTTGGGGAGCAGGCAATCGAGTTCTATGTTCACCATCGGCCGTCGTGCATCACCCCCAACGCCGAGTTGACTATCCAGCGTGTACGATCGCCATTGCCCGAGCTGCTGGCCATGATTGAGCAATCCGACAACAGGCGGGCAATGAACGTGGTACATCGCAGCTTGGCTTGCCCCGATTTTCATCTCCTGGTCGGTTTCCTGAACGGCCAGCCCGTCACTATGGCGGCGGTGGAGCGTGCCGGCCCCGTCGCCCGGGTGGAGTCTGTTCTTACGCACAAACCGTACCGCGGCAAGGGCTATGCCCGCGCTATGATTCATGAGCTTGTGCGCTATCACTCGCGTGTCCTCGGAGGCACCCTTTGCCTCTATACTGACAATCCGACAGCCGCCCGCATCTATGAGGAAGCTGGCTTCGAGAAGCTTGGCGTTCCGCTTGAATGCTGGTCAGCATGGCAGGATTGATCTCCTTCGTCATACGAACGCGGCCTTGTTGTTCCGCAAATCCGGGCGCAGGCCAGAGGAGAGTCAGCTTCTTCGGACCGCGACAAGGGACCGTTCGATGCCCTGGTGGTCGCAGAGGACGCGCGGCGGCTCGAATGCCCCTGTCGCGGCCAGCAGGTCGCTGACGGCGTCGGCCTGGGTGAAGCCGAACTCCAGGATCATCGCCCCGCCCGGGGAGAGCATCGGCGGGGCGTCGGCGATGAGGCGGCGGAGAAAGTCCAGCCCGTCGGCCCCGCCGTGAATGGCGGCGGGCGGTTCGTGCCTGACCGTCTCGCTGATCATCTGATGCTCAGCCACGTAGGGCGGGTTGCCTGCGATCACCCCGAAGGGCGCCATCGCCCGGCAGTCTTCCGGCAGCGTCAGGAGGTCGGCCACGCGAAAGCGGACCCGATCCCCCAGGCCGTGCGCTACGGCGTTGGCGGTCGCGATGGCCACGGCCGCCGGTGAGATGTCCGTGCCCAGCACGCTCGTCTGCGGTGCGTGGCAGGCCGTGGCGATGGCCACGCAGCCGCTGCCCGTGCAGACGTCCCACATCGTCGTCGCGCCACCGTGGGCGCGCAGGTGCGAGACGGCTTCGCTGACCAGCGCCTCGGTCTCGGCGCGCGGCACGAGCACGTCGGGAGTGACCTTGAATCGCAGGGAGTAGAACTCCTTCTCGCCCACGAGGTACGCGACCGGCTCGTGGGCGTGGGCGCGGCGAACCAGTTGGTGAAAGGCCGCCAGCTCCCCCGGCGTGGGTGGGTAGTCGAACCGCGTGTAGAGCTGTAGGCGCGGACACTTCAGCACGCTGGCGAGCAAGACCTCGGCCGACAGACGCGGCTCATCCACGGCGCCGGTGAGATAGTCGCGTGTCCAGTTCAGCAACTTCAGGACGGTCCAGGCGCTGTCGCTAGGCCGGTTCATGCAGAGGGCTTACCACAGCCGGCGCACGTGGGCAAGGCGATCGCGCCCGCCAGCGCTGGGGGTGCGATATGACGGCGTCGCCCGCCCGGCCGAGGGAAGCCGGGCGAGCGAGCCGATCAGCTCCTGGTCGGTAAGGCTGTTCTGAAGGGTGTCACGGGGCGGCGCGGCTGGGCCATGATCAACCGCGCGGGCGCGAAGACCACGCCCTTGGCCTCCATGCACAGCACGGCCATCTCGGCATTCTCCCCGGGCAAGGCCGCCACGGCGTCGCTGGCTAGGATCACACCGAAGTTGCGGGCGCGCAGCCCCACGGCTGCCTGGAACACCCCGTGCGCCACACCGGCCCCGCAGACGACGAACGTCGCGGGCCCCAGCTCGCTGATCAGCCGCTCGAATCGGCTGTGCGTGAAGGGGTTGGTCACCCGCTGCTCAAAGAGGATCTGGCCGTACTGCCGCAGGGCCCGGGGCGGCAGGTCGGTGGAGTTCCGCAGGCCGAAGTTGATCCGCCGCCGCAATAGCGTCCGCGGTAGCCTTTTCTCCCCGGGGCTGCCCTCGATGCAGGCGGGGTGGGGCAAGGGGCCCAGCCGGTCCGGGCGCACGCGCAACATCGTGCTAAGAATAGGGATGCGCTCGCGCTCCGCCCAGGCGAATAGCCTCTGGATCTGCTTAGCGGCTCTTTCGGCCCGGGGGGTATAGCAGGATCCGCTTGGGCTGAAGAAATCTCGCTGGGCCTCCACGTCCAGCAGGATGCGTTCGTACACCATCACAACCTCACAACATGCTTACCAGACAGCACATCCGCTGCTCTATACGAATTGTAGGCAGGTGGGGCGGCTGGAACCTTGGGGCAAATGGTGATTTCGCTTGTGACGCCGCGGCAAGGAGATGCGAGAGTCCCGGCAGGTATCCACAGATCCGGCAGGTTGGGAGGCGCTACAAGCAGTAGGCCTGGATGGCCCACAGCCCCACTCCCAGGGCCACCACGCCCGCGGCCACGTAGCCGACCAGGCCGAGAATCTCCAGGGGCAGGCGGCGGAGGTTTCTCGTCCGCACCGTCTTGTAGACGATGGCCACCGAGACCATCAGCGGCAGCATCAGCCACAGCAGGCTGTCGCAGGGCAGCGTCATCGGGTGCCAGAAGATCGTCCCGAGCGTCATGAGGCGCCTCCCGGAGGTCTGGCTGTCACGGCCGGCGGGAGCGGCTCGGAGTGGGCCCCCATCAAGGAGAGTAGCATCACATCGATGATGCACATCAGGTTGAGCAGCCCCGCGATGCCCGAGTAGGCCCGCGCGACGGTGTCGGTGGGCGCGGTCAGGGCCAGGCCGCGCTCCTGGAGCTTCTGGTCCATGACCGCGGCGGCGTGGAGGGAGTCGTGCGAAAGGATCGCCTGACGCCGCAGGACGTCTCCGTCGGCCAGCCCTCGCCAGGTGTGCTGCTGAAGCTGCCAGGCCGCCAGGCCGTGGACGCCGGTGAGCAGGTCGCCGATGAACCACCAGCGTTCGTTGACCGGATCGACGGTCATCACCCCGCCCATGGCCACGCCCGCCCAGAAGGTCGCCGCGAGGGTCACGCAGAGGATGATCCCCCGGACGGGTCGGCCGATGTAGACGTGCCCGGCCCCGGGGACGATCCAGGCCAGGATCATCGCCAGGGCGGCCAGGGGGACGTCGGGGGGGGTCTTTCGGCTCATCCACTTCTCCATGCGCCAGCTCGGCGGCCTGAACTCTGGCCGACGGCCGGCGCCCTGTCAAGGTCTGTCCTCAGGGGGGATCTCGCTTGGCTCCGTGGCGCGGGTCTGGGTGGCGGGGAACCGCGGGCTGCGCCACTCCCGAACGGCGCGGATGAACTCGGGGGGATTGATGATCCTCGTGTTGCGGTCCTTCACGTAGGCCGACTTGAACAGCAACCCGCGCATGGCCTCTGGGGGAATCTCCGGGCGAAGCTGCCATCCCATGGCCAGGACCCCGGCGCAGTAGGGGATGGTCCAGCTCAGTCCGCCCCGGCCCCAGTAGATGTACTTGCACTGGCCCTTCTGGCGCTCCTCGGCCGTGGTGCGAGGGCAGGAGGGGACGAACAGTTGGCCGAGCCGGCCGGGTTGGGGGTTCCCTGGGGCCCCCGGGGTGCACTTGGAGACGTTCTCCGGATCGTTGGGGTCGAGCCAGCAGCGGCTGATGAACCCGTGATGCTGGGTGCAGTCCAGGACCAGCAGGCCGGCCTTCTCCGCGCGCTTGCAGGCGGCGTCCCACATCTCGGTGTTCTTGGTGAACAAGGTGGTCGGGCCGGAGGGGCTGGCCGACACGGAGACCACCCGGATCTTCCGGTCGGCCGGGAGCTTGGCGTTCTGCTCGACGATCCAGTCCAGCGCCTGCGCCTGGTAGGCGGTGTCCTTCGTCCAGGACGGAGCGGCCACGTGGTACAGGGTGGCCTCCGGGGCCGTGCCGCAGGAGCTTCCCACCAGCAGGCTGGCGACGGCCGGGCCGTGCATGCTCCACTCCGATCGACAGCCCACATCGTGATAGGCGGCGATCTTGCCGGCGAACTCCGGGTGGTCCAGATACAGCGGCTGGTCGATGATGGCCACGCAGACGCCCTTGCCGGTGATGCCCTGGGCGTGGAGGTCGCGGACACCCAGCCCGGGGTTCTTGGCGGCCTCCATGAGCTTGGCCGGGTCGCCCCCCAGCGGCATGTGCGGCTCCGGTGGCCAGACGGTCGCCTGGTTGAATGTCAGCGTCGCCAGCAGGTTGCCGCGCCAGCGGAAATCCATCTTGCCGAGGTCCTTGCCGCGCACGTCGTCATACTCCTTGACCGATTCGACCGGCTCGACAGGTTGGACTGGTTGGACCGCCTTGGCGGTCGCGCGGGGGCGCCTCGGGCCCAAATCGTCGCAGGCAAGGAGCAAGGCCGTGACCCGGTCGTCTTCCATGAAGACGCGAACGCGTTTGTCGGGTCGCGCATAGTAGCTGAGCGTGCCCGTCCCCCCGCGGGGGGTGCAGTCTCGGTACAGGACGTTGTCTTCGTAGGTGAGCTCCCCTCCGGTGACCGTCTTGCCCGGCTCACCGAGCACGGCCAGCACCTCCTCCAGCGACGACCCGATAGCCAGCTTGCCCGCGAAGCGATACTCCGTCGGGCCCCCGTGCAGGCGGACTTCGCGAACCTTGCCGAAGGCCATGAACACGCTCAGGCCGCCGGTGTAGAAGGCGATGTACCTGTCCGGGAGATTGTCCTTCGTGAACGTCTGGTCGCTCCAGACGTAGCTCTGGGGTTCGCCCAGCACCCGGATGACGTCCTGCAAGGAGCCGCCCTCGGCAGCCAGTTCGTTGATCCGAGTGGTGATGTCCGAACTCTCGGGTGTCGCAGCTTGCGGCCCGCCCCAGGCCGGACCAGCCCAGCCCACCAGCAAAATCGCCACGACCACCCGCATCGTGGGGGTCAACCCTGTCCCGAATCGGACGGCTTTGGTCCTCATGGTGCTCCGCTCCTTCCCCGCTAAAATCCGTGGCCGTGTTCTAGCCTCCCGGTGCTCTCCATGCAAGGTGGCAGGGACACTTGAGCGGCCCGTCGCGCGTGCCTCCGGGAGGGCCACGCTCCGTCCAGCCTTCGCAGCCGAATCCGCTGCTTCGGCGGAGGAGGCTCGTGGCCGGTTGGGGTTGCGGGGACCCACGGGGGATGGTAGCATAGTCTCTGGGAGAGGTGCCCATGATCGAGCCCGAACAGCTCAAGGACCGGATTGACGCCCTGCGGACCCGGTTGCTGAGCATCCGGGACTCTCTTTGACGTCCCTGCCCGTCGCAAGCGGATGTCGCAACTGGAGGAGGCGATGTCCGCGCCGAGCTTCTGGTCCAACCCCGAGGCCGCCCAGCCGGTCATCACCGAGCTGAAGGCCCTGCGCGCGGTCGTCGTGCCGGCTGAGGAATTGGCGCGGCGGATCGACGACGTCGGCGCCCTTCGGGAGCTGGCCGTCGAGGACGGCAGCCCCGAGGCGATGGCCGAGGCCGCCGGGGAGGTCGAGAAAATCCACCAGGACCTGGAGGCGCTGGAGCTTCGGACGCTGCTTTCCGGTGCGCACGATGTGCGGAACTGCTACTTCTCCATCCACGCTGGCGCCGGTGGCACCGAAAGCTGCGACTGGGCCGAGATGCTCCTGCGGATGTACCTGCGGTACTTCGAGCAGGCCGGCTCCGAGGCCGCCGAGGTGGACCGCGTGGCCGGGGAAGAAGCCGGGCTGCGCAGCGTCTCGCTGCACGTGGCGGGGCCGTACGCCTACGGGTACCTCTCCGCCGAGCGGGGCGTGCACCGGCTGGTGCGGATCAGCCCCTTCGATGCGCAGAAGCGCCGCCACACGAGCTTCGCCTCCGTGGACGTGCTGCCGGAACTGGACGAGGTGGAAGTGGACATCGACTGGGGCAGCGACGTCCGCGAGGACACCTTCCGCGCCGGCGGGGCGGGCGGCCAACACGTCAACAAGACCTCCAGCGCCGTCCGCCTGACGCACTTGCCTACCGGCATCGTCGTGCAGTGCCAGAACGAGCGCTCCCAGCACCAGAACCGCCGCGTGGCCCGCAAGATGCTCACCGCCCGGCTGTTCGAACTCGAGGAGCGGAAGCGCGACAGCGATCT
>JALHTV010000016.1 GCA_022866005.1 Phycisphaerae bacterium | reverse complement strand
GGCGTTTTCGCGCCGGTACGCCCGCAGCGCGCTGCTGGTGACGTTCAACGGCAAGGCCTTCGACATGACGATGATCCGCGAGCGGGCGGCGTTCCACGGCGTTCCCCTGCCGCGCCAGGAACCGCCGCACCTGGACCTGCTCCAGGAGGCCCGCCGCCTGTGGCGCGGACGCGTGCCCGACTGCCGCCTGGTGACGCTGGAGCAGTGCCTCTGCCAACGCAGCCGCATCGGCGACATCCCCGGCTGGGCCATCCCCGAGGCCTACCACCGCTTCGTGGATACCGGCGACGCGCGCGAGCTTAGCGACATCCTGCACCACAACCTGCTGGACCTGCTCACCATGGCCGAGCTGCTCTGCGCCGTCCTCACCGGCGCCGACGCGCCGAGCGACTGACCCAGCCTGCCCCACTTCTAGCCCTCGCGCGCTAGAACAGCCCTCGCGTCCGCAAGGCCGCGACCGAGGACTCCAGCGCCTCGGCCGTCTTGGTCTCCAGGACGACGCCGACCGCCAGGCGCCGGGCTAGCTCCAGCGCGGCCGGGATATCCACCGTGCCGGTGAACAGGGCTTGGTGAGACGAGCGGCCGTCGAAGTCGTGCAGGTGCATGTGCGCGATGTCGCCGGTGTGTCGCTCCATCACGGGCCGGTCGCAAAAGCCCGCCCCGGCGTCGTGGCCGACGTCGTACGTCAAGCCCACCCGCGCCCGGAACCGCTCCAGCAACACCTCGACCGCCTCGCACAGGAAGCCCAGGTGGAAGTCGCCTGCGTTCTCGATGAGCAGCCTGGTCCCCGCGGCCTGGGGGGCTGAGACGATGCAATCGACCGACTCCGTCAGGGCGGACAGGAACTGCCCGCGGTACTGCTCGTACATCCAGACCCGGCGGTCCGGCAGCGTGAAGTAGACCCCCCCGTTCAGGTGCATGGAGAGCTTGTCTATGCCCGCTTCTCCAGCCCACTGCACGGCCGCCGTGACGCAGCGGACGTGTCCCTGGCGGACCTCCGGCTGAAACGCGCCCAGGTCCAGTTGCTCCGGCAGGTGAAGCGTGAAGCCCACGCCCTCGCGCCGGGAGACCTCTCGCAGCTCCGTGGCCGGGAGATGCTGAGGCAGGAACAGGGGTGAGTTCATGTTCAGCTCGATGAAATCCAGCCCGAGCCGCCGGCACAGGTGGACGTTGGCCTGGAGGTCAGGCAACTCGATCAACGTCGGCATGCCCCATCTCAATTGGCTCATCGTCCCTCGCGCGTGCCTTGGTGATGGCAGCCGGCGGCGCGGGTTGCCACATGAAAGCGGCATGAGTCACGACCCCGCCCCATCCGTCACGGCAGGAACGGGTGGGCGAGCGCCCCCTGGATGATCCCTGTGACCTCCTGGCTGTCTTCCTTGCGGAAGATCACCTCGAAGCACTCGTGGTTGGCCATCTCGACCACCGCGCAGTGGACGTACGCGTGGCGATCCACAAGGGCCGCGTTAGGCAGGCATGCGTCGATGTGGTGCCATATCTCCAGGGCCTCGGCGTCGGATATGTCCCGGTGCGTCACCACGAAGTGGAACCGTTCCTCCACGTTGCAGACCAGCACCTCGTGGAGATGGCTGCGCGTCGGCACGGCTGTCACGCCGATCGCGCGGCGCGAGTCGCTGGTGCCGATCCAGTACTTGCTCCGGATGCGCTCCGCATGGATGGGGCCGTAAGAATAGAGGCACCTGCCCTTGGCCAGGGTCTCGATGATGTCCTCAACGGCGTCCCATTCCTTCTTCTGGCGAGGGGACAGTCGATAATACGTCCACTCTTGCGGCCCGCCCCGGCTCAGCTTCACCAGGATCGTCTTGGTCCGAGGCTGGTCGGGGGGATCTCGTCTCTCCGCGCCACCCCCGGCGCGGTCTGGCTTACTCCGGTCCATCGCAGACTCCTTCGTCAAAATCAAATGTGCCGGGACGGCGTAAGCTTGCAGACTACGGCCCACCGACGTGGGGCAACGCCGCGAGCTGGCGTGCCCATGGACCCATGGCGTGAATACTACGCGCAACGGGCTCCGTAAGCCAATTCTTTTTTTCCGGCCCCCGGCGAGAAATTGCCCCGCGACCCCCAACAAGAACCGCCGGCCGCGGGAGTCCGCAGCCGGCGGGTGACATCGGCGATGAGAGGTGCGGCCAGTCAGGCGCGGAATGCCGCCGCTGGCTTGAGCTTGCCGTGGCCGGCGCGCTTCCGTTTGCGGCGCCGTCCTGGCTCCGGCACGTCGGGCAGCGGCACCCGCACGGGATGCGCTCTGACGATCGCCATCGCCTCGGCAGCGCTGGCGGCGAAGAGGTCGGCCTTGACCTCCTCGGCTAACCCGTCGGCCCGATTGAACACGCCCCCGCTGACCAGGATCTGCATCTCAGGACACACGCCCACCTCGCGCATTAAGGCCACCATGTGCCGGATCGAGGGCACATTGGCCGGGCCGGCGCCATAGATGCACAGGATGTCGGGGGTGATCTTGCCGAGGAACTCCAGGACTTCGTCGTTGGGGATCTTTGAGCCCAGGAACCACACGGTCCAGCCCTCCGCCTCAAACAGATCCGCGATGATCTGGGCGCCCAGTTCCTCGACCTCGCCTTCCCCGCACACCAGCACCATTCGCTGCCCGGTCTTGGGCTTGCGGGCCAGCAGCCCCCCGAGCTGATCGGCAATCATCCGGTTGACCCGCATGGCCATCTGCTCGGTGATCCGAGAGATGTGATCAGTGCGGTACAGCTTGTCCATCTGCTCCATGGCCGGCCATAAGACCATCCGCAGCAGCTTCGAGGCCGTGCTCCCCCTGTCGTGGGCGGCCAGGATCACCTCCCGTGCCTGACAGCGGCTCCCGACGAACAGGTGCTCCAGGTACTGCTTGAATAACTCAGCCATGGTCATCGAGGCGTGTCCTTTCGCACTCCCGGCGGTGGCGCTTCCGTGCCTGCCTTGGGTGTGCTTCCGGAGGCTTTCCTTGCCTGGCTGGGTGACTTACGGAGCCGAACTCTAATGCTGACATGGTAGCCTGGGCAATCTAGCTAACATGCGTAAAATCGGCCTACGCATTCAAATCACTTTAGGGAAAGTGGATAAGATAGGCAAAATAGAGCCAAACCACGCCCTTTGGACAACCGTAACAGCTTTCTGAACGGCGGCTTACAACGCGCCCTAGCCTGGGGTCCATCGAGCACCGATGGCATGCAAGCCGTTCTTCGCGGGTGGCGCCATCAGGAGGAGACGTCAAGGCTCCCCCGGCATCACCCGTCCGACCATCGGGCCTGGAGGAGAGCCCCGGGCTCCCGACAGGTTCCCGCTGTCTGGCGAGCGACGGAGCGTTTGCGGCGCGGCATTACCCCCCAGTCCGCCCGTTCTCCTTGCCCCGGCGCCTCCCGCCGGTCGCGCGCGCCCCGGCTTGACCGGCCCAGCAGCGACCAGTACAGTTCCCGTAGGCAGCGGCCTATCCAAGGCGTTGTGTTTGCACGAACCCAAACGAGGCCGCCGGGGCCCTTAGCTCAGCGGTCAGAGCAGTGGACTCATAATCCATTGGTCGTAGGTTCAAATCCTACAGGGCCCAGTCTTCGTTCGCCGCTTGGCGAACAAAGCTGCCCCGGCGCAGCCCCGGCCTAGCCGGAGGCGAAAGCCGGGCCATCTCCCATTCGAATGAGCGCGGCGAACTGCGCCTTGGCAAGCCATGAGTGAAGGGTCTTGGGACGTCTACGTGCTTGGCAGCCTCACCGATCCGCGGCGGCTCTATGTGGGGCTGACCAAGGACTTGAGGGGCCGCCTTCG
>JALHTV010000183.1 GCA_022866005.1 Phycisphaerae bacterium | reverse complement strand
CGGCATCGCCCCTGGCCAGAACGCGGCGCAGGTGCTGGATCGCCTCCGCCAGGCCCTGCTGCACGACGGTCGCGTGGGCCGCCAGGTCGGCCGGCTCAGATGAGTAAACGTGAGTGAGATACTCCGCCGCCCGCAGCGCGCCGACCTGGCCGGCGTTCAGCGCGGCCCCACCGGGGCGCTTCACCCCGTGCGTCCCAGCCATCTCACCGATGACGAACGTGTGGGGAATGGTACTCTCCCACCAAGCGTTCACCGCGAACCCGCCGTTGTGGTGCTGGGCGCAGAGGGCGATCTCCAACGGCTCGCGCGTCAGGTCGATGCCGTTGGCGGCGTAGACCTCGATGGCCGGGGGGTTCATGCACCGCAGGCGCTCCAGGGGCGTCTCCTGCGTGGCCCCGGTCTTGCGGAGGTAGTCCAGCGCCTCGGTGCCCAGGCGGTCGATGCGGAACGGCTCCCCGCCTCCGCGCCCCGCGGGATTGCGCAGAAAGTCCATCCACACCCGCCTCCCTCGCGCGACCGTCTCCTGATGCACGGCCATGTCGATCAGGGAGCTTTGACCACCGGTGATTCGCTGGGCGTCGAAGGGCCACTGGTAGCCCTTCAGGAAGATGTGGGTGGCCATCGAGGCGGTGTCGGCGAAGTACTCGGTGAGGAACTCCCGCTGGTCGTGGCCCTTGGCGTTGGTGGAGTAGATCCGCGGCACGGCCTGCATGTACGTGCCCGAGACGTTCCAGCGAAACTTGACTGAGGCCAGGCCGTACTGGCTCTCGGTGAAGTTGCAGCCGACCAGCCCCGCCTTCAGCGCCGGTGCGTGGATGCCGCTCTGCCCGCGCGGGTAGACGCTTGAAGCGTACAGCTCCCCCGGCCCGCCCGCCGCCAGCACCCAGTTCTCCGCGATGTACACCGATAGCGCCAGCTCCGCCCCTTCGTCGCGCGACAGGTCCAGGCAGATCATGGCCACGATCCGGCGCTGGTCGCCGGGGCCTGCGGTGACGAAGTCCACCACGGTCTGCTTGTCGGCGATGGTGATGCCCAGGCGATGCGCCTTGGCCCCAAGGGCCTCGGCCATGAACTTGCTGGTCTGGGGCCCGGCGGAGGTCGCTCGCTCGTAGGGGTCGTGGTCGGTCTTGTAACCGATGAACGCCCCGGAGGCATCGTGCGGGAAGGGCACACCGCAGTCCACCAGATGATAGAAGGCCCGCAGCGAGCCGAGGCCCTCAATAAGGGCGTGGTCACCGTGGCAGCACCCACAGGCCACGAGCGCCTTGGCGAAGTCCTCGGCCGAGTCGGGCACGCGCGGGCTGGTGCCCATCTTATAGTAGGTCTGCTTGTCCGAGCCGCTCATCCGCGAGGCGCCCAGGCCCAGTCCGGCGGTGACCACCAGCACCCGGTCCTGGCCGTCGGTGATGCCGCGGCTGCGCCAGAACTCCACGCAGCGCACCGCACAGGCCATGCCCGCGGCCCCCGCGCCGACGATCACCGTATTGGCGCAGACCACCGGGACCGAGATGCCCTCAACATTCAGGGTGTTCTTCAGCATCCGCCTGCCTTCACCCCCCTCCCTCTCGTGAATCCGAAACCCGAGGTGCTCACAGCGTTCGCAGGTGGAACCCTCCGTCCACGTTGATGACCTCGCCGGTGGAGAACTTCAGCTCCCCGCGGACGCACGCAGCCACGGCGGCCGCGACGTCGGCGGGCTGGCCCCAGCGGCGGATGGGCGTCAGGCCTGCGGCGATCAGCGTGTCGTAGCGCTCCTTGACGGACGCGGTCATGTCCGTGGCGACGATGCCCGGCCGGATCTCGTAGACGCCGATCCCGTACTCCGCCAGCCGGGCCGCCCACAGCTTGGTGGCCATGGAGAAGGCGGCCTTGGACAGGCAGTACTCCCCGCGCGAGGGGCTGGCCGTGTAGGCGCTGATCGAGGAAATGTTGACGATGCACATCCACGCCTCAGCCCGCTGGGCGCGCTGGCGGATCATCCAGTTGGCCACGGCCTGGGTGAGGAAGTACGGGCCCTTGACGTTGATGCCCATCACGCGGTCGTAGCTATCCTCGGCGGCCTGGAGGATGTCCGCCCGAGCCGAGGGGGCGACGCCCGCGTTGTTGACCAGCACGTCCAGGCGTCCGAAGGTCCGCTCGATGGCCGCAAGGGCCGCACCGCGGTCAGCGGCGCGGGTCACGTCGCCGACAATCCCCAGGCCCTCCCGGCCCGCCCGCCGGACAGCGCCCACGGTCTCCTGGCCATCCAGGACATCGAACACGGCCACATCGCAGCCACCGCGCCCCAGCTCCACGGCGATGGCTGCCCCGATGCCCCGGGCAGCCCCGGTAACCAAGGCTACAGGGTTCTTACCGACCATAGTGGCTCCTTTTTATAAGGCGGGGACCGTGTGGCCGAAAGGCCAAACTGCCCCGCCCCCGCGAAAACCGCCACCGGCCCGGGGACTGCTGCTGGGCGGGGCAGCCCCACGGGCAGTCGTAAGAATCTGAAATCTTGGGATTACGGCAACTTTTCGCTTTACTGGAAACTCTTTGTGTCCGAGAGTGTAGTAGACGGGCCAAGCTAAGTGCAGTCGGCATCAGGCGGTACTTGTCATGGCCAGCAGGCCGACGGCCCCCGCAGCTGTCTGGTTGCAGCACCGTTGGGAGCAGAGCGTGGCTAAGAACCTCTCGACGTTCGCCATCGCGGAAATGCTGCATGTCGACCCGGGGTCCGTTGCGAACTGGATCGACCAGAAGCTGCTGAAGGCCTATCGTACCCCCGGGGGGCACCGGCGGGTGCTGGCGGAGGACCTAGTCAAGTTCCTCCGCGAGCATAACATGCCGATTCCTCCGGAGTTGAACGTCCGCCCGGTCTCCGTGTTGGTCGTCGACGATGAGCCAGCCATCACCAAGCTCATCGCCCGCGCGATCAAGACCGCCCTGCCGGAGGTGGAGGTCATCGAGGCCAACGACGGCTTCCGCGCCGGCACCCTGGTGGCCACCCTTCGGCCGGAGGTGGTCATCCTGGACCTCCGCATGCCCGGGATGGACGGGTTCGAGGTCTGCAAGCTCATTAAGGGCCAGGACCAGACCCGCCACGCCCACGTCCTGGCGATCACGGCCTATCCCTCCCAAGACAGCGAGAAGAACATCCTGGCCTGCGGCGCGAAGATCTGCATGACCAAGCCCCTGGACATGGAGGCGTTGATCTCCGAGGTCAGGAACCTGCTGTAGCCCCCGCAGGCAGGTGCACTTCGCCCCCTGGATGCCTCTAGCCCTTGCCGGTCCGCGTGATTCGCCCTGACCCCGTCAGCTCCGCGCGTTGGCCAGGCACCACCGCACAGTCTGCTCGATGCCCTCGTCGTACCTCACCGTCGGCTGCCAGCCCAGCTCCCGCCGGGCCTTCTCGCAGGAGAAGGTGCACCGCCGCCCCATCAGCCAGACGGCATAGCGCGTGACCAGCGGGGGGTCTTTGCGGCGGAGGGCATGGCCAAACACCTCCATGACGAACGCCGCCACGTACGCCAGCCTGTACGGCACGCGTCGCGTGACCGGCCTGGCGCCCAGGCAGGCGGCGATCTTGTTGAAGTACTCACTCAACGTGATCTCGCCGTCGTTGGAGAGGTTGTAGGTCTGGCCGATTGCCCGCTCGCTCGTGGCGGCCAGGATGCACCCCTCGGCCTGATTGCCGGCGTAGGTGAGGTTCAGCCGGTTTT
>JALHTV010000182.1 GCA_022866005.1 Phycisphaerae bacterium | reverse complement strand
GGCGTCCAGCAGGGTGATGGAAAAGGCCCTTGCTCGGAGAAGAGAACCGTTCCTCTCAGGAACCAAGGCTTCTTCATCTCGCTCCTAGGGCCACGGGACCGGGTTCTGCGGCTTGCGCCCCTGGATGACGGCCAGCACGTCGGTGAAGACCATCGCCATGCGCAGCAGCGCCTCGTCGGTATGGGCCGACATGTGCGGCGAGAGGATAACGTTCTCGAGCTTGAGCAGCGGGCTGTCCGCGGGCAGCGGCTCGGGGTCGAACACATCCAGCGCCGCCCCGCCAATCCACCTCTCCTGCAGCGCCCGGGTCAGCGCGTTCTGGTCGACCACGGGACCACGCGCCAGGTTGAGGAGAAAAGCTGTCGATTTCATGCGGCGCAGGGCTGTCTCGTTGATCAGGCCCCGCGTCTGGGGAACCAGCGGAGGGTGGAGCGAGACAAAGTCCGATTGCTCCAGCAGCTCCTCGAGGGGCACTCGCTTCGCCCCCAAGGCGGCCTCGACGCTGGGGTAGTCGACGATGTCGTGGTACAGGATCGGCATCTCGAAGGCAACGTGCGCCATCGTCGCCACCCGCTGCCCGATCTTGCCAAAGCCGACCAGCCCGAGAGTCTTCCCCTGGAGCTCAACCCCGATCAGGCGATAGCGCGAGCCCCAGTCGCCGCCTCGTATCGCCCGGTCCCCTTCAAGGAGGCGCTTGCCCAAAGCGATCATCATGCCCAGGCAGTGCTCGGCCACCGACTCGTCGTTGGCGGTGGGGGTATTGACCACGACGATCCCCCGCTCGGCGGCGGCCTGGCGGTCGATCGCCTCGACACCGACGCCGTGCCGGGCAACGGCCTTGAGCCGGGGAGCCGCCTCCATCAGCCTGCGGCTCACCTTTCCGTTGGCGCGGATGATGATCCCATCCACATCGCCCACGACCCGGATCAGGTCATCCTCGTCCAGGCTCTCGGCCATGCGGACTTCCGCCCGCTGGCGCAGGAGGTCGACGGCCTTCTCGTGCATCGGTTCGTACAACAGGATCACCGGTTTGCTCATGCCAACGCCCGTTTCCGCGCCAAGGTCGGGCGCACGGGCCGGGAAGGTCGCCCGGCATCTTCGACCGTGCGCTCCTACTTCGGGTGCACGCACAGGCGTGCGCCGCGCGACTCGTAGGACATCTCCTGGTAGACAGTCTTCCATTCCAGGTAGTCGTCGATGGCGACCGAGCCTTGCTCGCGCCCAATGCCGCTCTGCTTCATCCCACCGTACGGCGCCTGGACGAACGAGCCGTGGATGTCGTTGATCCAGATCGATCCCGCCTCCATCCGCTGCGCCGCCAGGTAGCAGTTGCGCGCATCCCGGCTGAAGAAGTAGGCGCTCAGGCCGAAGACCGTGTCGTTGGCCAGGTCGAACGCCTGGCCCAGATCATCGCCGACCTTCATGAAGGCCAGGACCGGACCGAAGGTCTCCTCGCGCATGACCTCCATGTCCTGCGTGCAGCCGGCCAGCACCGTCGGCGCGTAGAAACAGCCCTTGTCACCGATCCGCTTGCCGCCAGCCAGGACCTTGGCACCCTGCGCCACGGCCTTCTCCACCTGCCCGCTCACCCACTCCAGCTGCTTCTTGTTCACCAGGGGGCCGATGTCGACGCCCTCTTTGAAGCCATCCCCGGCGACGATGCGCGAGGCCAGCTCGGCGATGCGCCTGGTCACCACGTCATAGACCTTCTCGTGGACGTAGACCCGGTTGACCCGATTGCACACTTGCCCGCAGCCGCGGAAGGCCTGGAAGGTGATGGCGTCGACCGCTTTGTCGATGTCGGCATCGTGCCAGACGATGCATGGGCACTGCCCGCCCAGTTCAAGCGTCACCCGCTTGATCGCGTCAGCCGCGGCCCGCATCACCTGCTTGCCACCCTCGACCGAACCGGTGATGGCCGCCTTGCGGATCAGCGGATGCCGCACGAGCGCGTCGCCCGTTCGTCCGCCCGGCCCCGTGACCACGTTCAGCACGCCCGCGGGGAACCCCGCCTCGGTGGCGATCTTGGCCATGAGAAGCGTCGCCAGCGGCGTGTCGGACGAGGGCTTGGCAACCGCGGTGCAGCCTGCGGCGAAAGCCGGGCCGATCATCCGGCTCAGCAGATGGAGGGGATCGTTCCAGGGCGGGATCGCGGCGATCACGCCCATCGGCTGACGCAGCACATAGACGAACTTGTCTCGCAGGTCCGACTGCAGCACCATGCCATGGATGCGCCGGGCTTCCTGGGCATAGAACTCGATCACGCTGCAGAAACCGTTGATCTCGCCCTTGGCCTGGGGAAACGGCTTTCCCTGCTCCGTCGTCAGGACCCGGCCGATGTCGTCGATGTTCGCTCGGACGGCGCTGACCAGCTTCATCATCACCGCCGCCCGCTCTGCCGCCGGCGTTTCCCGCCAGGCCTTGAAGGCCTCGTGCGACGAGCGCACGGCCTCATCGATGTCTTCCGGGTTGGCTTCAGGAACCCGCCCCACCAGCTCCTCGGTCGAGGGATTGAAGACTTCGACCGTCTTCCCCGATCGGCCGCTCGCCGGTTTCCCACCGATCCACATCGGGGTAGTCTCCGCTTTCGATGCGCTTGC
>JALHTV010000181.1 GCA_022866005.1 Phycisphaerae bacterium | reverse complement strand
GAATAGCCCCGCCGCCAGGGCGTAGAAGCCCCATCGCCGCCGCCCGCCCTCCAGGGGATCGAACCGCCCCTCGATGTTGCTCGGGGCGGTGAGCGGGTCGAACCGCAGGTAAGCTCCCACCGCCAGGAGGTACAGCAGGCCCGCGCAGGATTGTAGCGTGGGGTTCTCGGTGACGTAACGGTTGTCGTCCCAGATGAAGCCGTTGCGTAGGGAAGGTAGATAGACCAGCACCGTGGCAGCGACGATGACCGCGCCCAGGAGCAACTGCCCGGTGCGTTCGGGACGGGGTTGGTGCCGCGCACGCGGCGCCGCGTCCACAACGCGCACCGATGCCGGGGGAGAGGGGTGGTCGGCCTTTGGGTGTCTGGGCATACTCACAGGGCGCAGGGCCCATGGTATCAAGGGCTGTCCATGCTTACCTTGGCATTCCGCCTAGAGAAAGTAAAGTGCGCTCACAGCCCGGCAAGGCGTGCTGAGGCGGCCGGATCGTTCGTCGGCGGGGCGGCTAGGTGTGGTACTCGGCGTTGATGGTGACGTATTCCCGCGACAGGTCGCAGGTGATCGCGGTATAGCGGCCCTTGCCCAGGCCCAGATCGCAGGCCACGGTGACGGTCTTGCCCTTCAGGTGGCGCTGCACGGCAGCCAGGCGGAAACTCGTCGGCCGCCCGCGGCGGAAGACGGTAGTCGCGCCGATGCGGAGGGTGAGCTTGTTGGGGTCGACCTTGGCGCGGCACTTGCCCAGGGCGGCGGCGATGCGGCCCCAGTTGGGGTCGCCGCCGTGCACCGCGCATTTGAACAGGGGCGAGTTGGCCACAGACTTGGCCGCCACCTCTGCCTCGGCCGCCGAGCGGGCACCGGCGACCGTGACCTCGATGAGCTTGGTGGCGCCTTCTCCATCGGCGGCGACGGCCCGCGCCAGGCGTCCGCAGACCTCCGACAGGGCCGCGCAGAACTTGCGATACCCACCCGAGCCGACGGCCAGCGGCGACCGGCCCGCCTGCCCGCTGGCCAGCAAGAAGACCATGTCCGAGGTGGACATGTCGCTGTCGATGGTGACGGCGTTAAAGCGGTCCTGCATCGCGGCGGTCAGCGCCTGGTGCAAGGCGCGCGGGGCGATAGCCGCGTCGGTGGTGAGCACGGCGATCAGCGTGGCCATCGACGGGGCGATCATGCCCGAGCCCTTGACCATGCCAGCCACGGTGGCCGTCTTGCCGCCAATCACCGTGCGCAGGACGGCGTACTTGGGGCGGGTGTCGGTGGTCATGATGGCGCGCAGGGCGGCGTCATCGTTGTTGCGGCTCAGCGACCCCGCCGCGGCGGTGATGCCCGCATGGACCTTGGCCATAGGCAGGCGGTGGCCGATGATGCCCGTCGAGGCTACCAGCACCTTGCGGGCGCTGGTGCCCAGCAGCCGGGCCGTCTGCTGGGCCATGGCGGCGGCGTCGCGGTAGCCGGCAGCCCCCGTGCAGACGTTGGAGGAGCCGGAGTTGATGACCACCGCGCGGACGCGCCCGTAACCTTTGGGCAGGACGCTCCGGCAATACCGCACCGGCTCGCCGAACACCTGGTTGCGCGTGGTCACGATGGCTGCGGCGGCGTCGTGCTTGCAGGCGATGATGGCCAGGTCTTCTCGGCCGCTCTCCTTGATGCGGCAGGCGACCCCGGCAGCGAGAAACCCAGCCGGGGCGGTGACGTGACGCGCTGAGGCCATGTCTGGGGCCTTCCTGATCTAGTACAAGCCCGTGGTCTCATCCAGGCCGAACATGAGGTTCATGTTCTGGATGGCCTGGCCGGAGGCGCCCTTGATGAGGTTGTCCAGGGCGCTGAACAGGATCACCTTGCCCTTGGCGGCCTCGGCGGCGATATCGCAGAAGTTGGTGCCCGCCACGTGCTTGGTGGCCGGCAGCAGACCCGTCCGCACGCGGACGAACGGGGCCTTGGCATAGGCGGCCTGGAGAGTGGTGGTGACGTCGGCGGCGGTGACACCTTTGCCGGTGGGCTCCGCGTAGATGCTGCACAGCATCCCGCGGTCCATCGGGCACAGGTGCGGCTGGAACAGCACGGAGACCTGCTTGCCGGTGATCTTGGTGAGGGTCTGTTCGATCTCGGGGCTATGGCGGTGATTGCCCACCCCGTAGGGTTCGAAGTTCTCGTTGCGCTCCGGATAGTGGTCTCGCAGGCTCGCGCTCCGCCCCGCGCCGCTCATGCCGGTGATCGCGTTGATGACGATGCCTTCGGGCTGAATCAGCCCCGCGCGCAGCACCGGCGCCAGGGCCAACACCGCGCAGGTGGGATAGCAGCCGGGGTTAGCGACCAGCGTGGCCGACTTGATTTGCTCGGCGAAGTACTCCGGCAACCCGTAGACGGCCTCCGCCAGCCCGGCCGGGTCGGTGTGCGGGCAGTACCACTTCTCGTAGACGCGCGCATCGGCAAGGCGGTAGTCCGCCGACCAGTCGATGACCCGCAAGCCGGCCTGCCGCAGGGCGGGCACGTAGCTCATGGCCACCTTGTGCGGCACGCAGAGCATGACCAGGTCGGCTTGGGTCGCGGCGACCTTGTCGGGGGTGAACAGCTCCTGGGCGAGCGCGACGGTCTTGCTCAGCAGCGGGTAGAAGCCGTCCATCGGCCCCAGCTCGCTGGCCGGGCCGAACACGCCCACCAGCTCCGCGTTGGGGTGGCGCAGCAGCCAGCGGATGGCCTCGAAGCCGGCATAGCCGCTGCCACCGACCAGCACGACACGGATTCTCGAACTCTTCGGCATGGGTCTCTCCGTCACGAACCTTCCGGGACGCAAGACCGGGGGCCGTGGCCTCTGGACCCGTCCCTGCTGCGTAGTCTCTAGTCACTCGCCAGTGGGGTCTCAAGCAAAAAGCCCCGGCGCCATCGGACGCCGGGGCTGGGGGTTTGTGTGGATGCAAGGATCAGCGCTTGGAGTACTGGAACCTCTTGCGGGCGCCCTTCTGGCCGTACTTCTTGCGTTCCTTCATCCTGGCGTCGCGGGTGAGCAGGCCGTGATCGCGGAGGGCGGTCTCCAGGTCGGGCATGGCCTTGGCGATGGCGCGGGCCAGGCCCAGCGTGACGGCCCCGGCCTGGCCGGAGCGCCCGCCCCCGTTCACCTTGGCCCAGATGTCCCACGAGCCGACCATCCCCACGGCCTCCAGCGGCGCGGAGACGGCGTTGCGGTCCTTGATCTCCGTGAAGAAGTGCTCGACCTCTCGCTTGTTGACGAGGATCTTGCCGGTGCCCGGACGGATGCGTATGCGGGCGACGGCCTTCTTGCGCCGGCCGGTGCCCCAGACGTAGAGCACGCCGGTCGGCAGCGGCGGGGCGGTGCGACGGGAGGCCTGCGGCGCCGCCGCCGCGGGGGCCTGGGTCTCAACGTGTGCCTGTTCCTCAGCCATGGTCATGGGTTCCTGATAGACTACAATTGCAGCGCCGCAGGCTGCTGGGCCTGGTGCGGATGCTCGTTGCCCGCGTAGACCTTCAGCCGGCTGAACATCCCCGCCCCCAGCTTGCTCTTGGGCAGCATGCGGCGGACGGCCTCTTCGACGACTCTCTCGGGGTGCCTGGCCAGCATCTCCTTCAGCGGGACGGCCTTCTGCCCGCCGGGATAGCCGCTGAATCGCTGGTAAGTCCGCTGGGTCAGCTTGGCCGAGCCGGTGACCTTCACCTTGGCAGCGTTGACCACGACCACGAAGTCGCCCATGGCCACGTGGGGAGTGTACTCCACGCGGTGCTTGCCCATCAAGATGCGGGCGATCTTGGCGGCCAGGCGGCCGACCACCTTGTCGGTGGCATCCACCACGTACCACCTGGGGGTGATCTCACCGGTCTTGGCCATGTACGTCTTGGTTATCATACCTCGTCGTCCCGTCTAAGCGTCCAAAGACTGGCACATTATGGCATTTGCCACGGACAAGTCAACAGCTTTTCACCGGTGCTCAGCACCTTCGTGATCGGGGCGGGCCTCGGTCTGCCCCGCGGACATTGACGATTGACTGTTGACGATTGGGAACGCTTATTGGCCGTTGACTCGAGCTTCCCCGACCCAGGTTCCGACGGAGCAGGCCCCCGGCACCGGGGCAAGGAGACATCATGGCTATTGGAGAGCACAAGCCCACCAAGGCTGAAAACCGCTGCTGGAAGGACTGCATGGCCGTCCTGCTGGATGAGGTCATGATGGCCTTGGAGGAGAGCTTCACCGGCCTGAAACTGCTCCGTGTCGGTTGCGCTAACGGCGCTCCCTAAGCCAGGGCCCGATGTCCCTGTGCAGGGAGACCCCCGGGGCAAATTCTTCTTCACCTCAATATGTGTTCGTATCTGGTCCCATGAACGGGGTCCCCAAAAGCAAGCTTCGTGGGAAGTGCCCGACAGAAGACGTAGCAGCTGGTTGTGGGTGTTGTGGGGTTATCAGCACGCATTATCCACCAGCTCCCATCCGCGCTGTCTCCCTCCACATAGTTCCACAGAGCTCCTGAAGGATTGGGTAGATCGTGCGGGCCAATCTGGATGGCTGGGTCGACAGTCTTTTTCTCGGAGAGTGGGACCGCAGCAAAAGTGGGAGTCCAGACCCCTGCACGCGGTCGGACTTCGATGGCGTGGGCTCGCTCCCCATCCACCTCGTGTACCACCAGGAAGTACGGCTCGATCCTTCCGGGGACGATCCGCGGAGCGCGGCGCTCAACAGCGGCCACTATGCGTTCCTTCCAGTCCGGATCCACGAGACTGACGTGAAGGCGCGCTCTGATGCTCGCGGGGACTAGTGCCTCGTTCACCGGACCGAGGAAGAGTGCGATCAAGGGGTATTCATCTCCGCGCTGTCCAATCGCTCGATCCAAGGCATATGCCAGTTCCTCCTTGCATGCCTCGCTGGATAGGCTGTTGTCCGTGGCAAGGATCATCCACCCGTCACTTGCCTTAGGGTTTTCGATGAAGTCGGCAATCTGTTCCCAGAGGCGCTTCCCCGCCCCAATGTTCCACCGATCCATCTTGACGGTCAGTCCCGTATTGCGAAGCTCTTGAGCAATGAAATCTACATCCTGATTCAGATTGTCCGCCCAGGCGTAGGTCATCCATAAGGTAGACATGGGTTCGACCCCTGATATCGCCGATTATCCTTGGTTCACCACATCCCGCAACGAGACTTCTTGTTCTTACCCGCTCTTGTCCGCGAGCGTCTGAATCTCTTTGAGGCGGTCGCGGATGGGCAGGTGCTGGGTGCAGCGCTCCTCGCACGCCCCGCACAGCGAACAGGCCTTGGCAGCAGCGGCGGAGGAGTCCCAGTGCCACTTCAGGCGATTGACTAGCTGCTGGTCGTCGGCGCCCAGCAGGCGGAGGTTGTAGGTGTCCATCATCCGCGGCACGTCCACGCCCTGGGGGCACGGCAGGCAATAGCCGCAGCCGGTGCAGAAATCGTCGAACGCAGCCAGGATCT
>JALHTV010000180.1 GCA_022866005.1 Phycisphaerae bacterium | reverse complement strand
TAGACCTTCCAGTCAATGAGCAACACGATCAGCAGGATGACCAGCGGGATCTGCCACCAGTACAACCACGATAGTCCCAGAAACTCTGCCATTGGCGTCCACATACCCACATCTCCTTTAGTGCTTGGTCAGACGACCCGAGCGCACATATCCGCCCAGACCCAGATGCTTATAGCCGCAGCCTGGCCGGTGTGCCAGCAAAAAAAAGAACACCCAGCCGCTGGTTGACGCACCGCCCTACGGCAATGGCGGCGACTGGACTCGAACCAGTGACCCAGGGCTTATGAATCCCTTGCTCTTCCAACTGAGCTACGCCGCCACGATCGCGCGGGGCTATCTTCGCCAAGGGTCCAGCGGTTTTCAAGGCCCTTCACCGCTGGACCGCCGGCCGCGGCGCCCGCGGCGCGGCTCGGGTGCCGCCGGGGTGAAATCCCGCGCCTTGGCAGCGGAGCGGACAGTACAATCCTCGCCGGTGAGCCATGATGATCGTGGTGCTCCTGTCGCTGGTCGTGGTGCTGACGCTGCTGGAGCCGCTGTCGTCCGCCCCGGCGCTGCCGGCCTGGTGGGCGGGACCGGCCGTCGCAGCCTACCTGGTCCTCGCGGCCGGGATCGCCGCAGGCCATACCGCCTGGACTGTCCGCACCGCCGCCGACGGCGCGCTGCTGTCGCGCCGCGCGTTGAAGCGGCGGCACCTGGCGGGCCTGGGTGGACAAGTGTACCTGGTGGGCGGGCTGGCGGGTGTGCTGCTGGCGGGCTATCGCACCGCGATCATGACCTGCCCGACGGTGACCGCCGTGCCGCTGCTGCCCGTGCTGCTGGCCTGGGCACCCTTCGTGGCGGCGCTGCTGATCACCTGGGTGCTGGAGTATCCCCTCTACCGGGCCGTGCGACTCCGGTCGACCGCCCTGGCCGGTGCGGGCGCCCCAGCCCTCCGCGTGTGGACGCTGCGGGAGTTCGTGGCCTACAACCTGCGCCACCACGTGCTGTTCGTGGCCGTACCGGTGGGGCTGATCATCTTCATCGGCGACGCGCTGCACCTGTGGCTAGGCCCCCTCCTTCCGGAGGCCGTCGCGGACGTCGTCGTGCTGGCCGGTTCCCTGGTGGGCACGGGCGCAGTCTTCGTGATCGCCCCGGCGATGATCGTGCGGATCTGGCGGACCAGCCCCCTGCCCCCCGACCGACTGCGCGAGGAGCTGGAGGGCCTGTGCCGGCGGCTGCGCCTCCGCTACCGCGACATCCTGATTTGGCATTCCGGCGGGGCGATCGCCAACGCGGCCATGATGGGCCTGATCGGTCCGATCCGGTACGTGCTGATCAGCGACGCGCTGCTGGACAACCTGGACCGGCGCTGCGTCCGCGCCATCTTCGCCCACGAGGCCGGCCACATCCGCCACCATCACATCTTCTACTCCGTCCTGTTCGGCCTGGCCGCCGCGGGCCTGTGCGGCGCCGTCGCCCAGCAGGCGGCCGTCTGGATGGGTGGGGGTGACGAGGCGGCGACGGGGCTCATGGTCGTCCTGCTGGCGGCGGCGTGGGCGGGGGGCTTTGGGTGGATCAGCAGGAGGTTCGAGAGGCAAAGCGACGTCATGGGCGTGTGCCTGGCGGGTGAGGATGCGTCGCCGCAAGCCCCCCCGCAGGACGCCTCGGGGCCGGGGGACTTGGCGGTCAGTCCCGAGGGGGTCGCCGTGTTCTGCCACGCCCTGCATCGCGTAGCCCAGCTCAATGGCATTTCGCCTGTTCAGCGGAACTGGCGGCACGGGTCGGTGGCCTCACGGATTGCCTACCTCATGTCCCCCCGGGCCCCCGACGGGCCCGGGCAGGCGATCGACCGCCAGGTGCGACTCATCAAGGTCGCCCTGTGGCTGGCCCTTGGGGTGGCCGCGGCCGCGAACGTCGTTCAATACTTCTGGCTGTCGCCTTCGGGCGGGCCTGCGTGACAAGGAGATGTCCAGATGACCCAGCAGCGCGTCGCGATCGTGACCGGGGCCTCCAGCGGCATCGGCATGGAGACGGCCGTGGCCTTTGCCCGCCGCTCCTACGCGGTCGTCTTGGCCGCGCGGCGGGCCGACCGCCTGGGGCAGGTCGCGGATCGGTGCCGCTCGGCCGGCGGCGAGCCCTGGGTGCTGCCCACTGACGTCACCGACCGCAAGCAGGTCCAGGCGCTGGTCGACGGGACGGTCCATCGCCTGGGGCGCGTGGATGTGATGGTCAACAACGCCGGCATCGGCCTGTGCGCCCGCGTGCACGAGACCGCCGAGGCGGACCTGCGGAGGATCTTCGAGACCAACTTCTTCGGCGTCTTCTACGGGTGCCTGGCAGTGGCCCCGGTGATGATCCGCCAGCGGAGCGGGCACATCTTCAACATGTCCTCCATCATCGGCAAGCGCGGCACGCCCTTCCACGGGGCCTACTGCGCGACCAAGTTCGCCGTGGTCGGTTTGAGCGACTCGATGCGCGTGGAGATGCGGGCGTACGGGGTCCGCGTCACGTGCGTCTGCCCGGCGCTGACGGCGACGGAGCTCTTTGAGCACTCGCGTCGCGACCAGGCCGCCCGGAGCAGCTTCCGGCGGTTCAAGGGGCTGATGCCCGCCTCGGCCGTGGCGCGCGGAATCGTGGGGGCGGTGGGCAAGAACCGCCCGGAGATCGTCTTCTCAACCGGCGGCAAGCTCCTGGCGCTGGTGGCCGCCTTAAGCCCGCGATTGACCGATGCGATGATGTGGCTGTACTACGCCAACCTCACCCAGCGTCTCAAAGCGGACTGAGCCAAAAGGACCTCGCATGAAGAAGATCGACCTGAGGAAGCAGCTTAAGCCCATCTACAGGGCCTCGGCCAAACCCACGCTGGTCGAGGTGCCGCCCTTGGATTGCCTCATGATCGACGGCCGCGGCGGCCCCACCAACTCCCCGCAGTTCCACCGGGCCAT